>NZ_MPPE01000003.1:0-57065 GCF_001896645.1 Tepidanaerobacter sp. EBM-49 | reverse complement strand
TCATCGCCGGAAAACTGCTGGTAGAGCCAGTCGGCTACGGCATTAATAGAAGCAGCAGCGGTGCGGAGCACTTCGATGGTTTGTGCCATTTCTGCCATCTTTGACATTTTCTTTTCCTCCTTCCTCGGATTGGCTTGCGGCAAGTACCCGGAGGTTCCTTGCCAGTCTGGCGGATACGTGACTGATGGAATTCAGGAGCTTGATCTCTTCGTTTACGTTGCCGCCGGTGTCTGCGTAACTGCGGTACATCATGTTCACCTCGCTTTCTGAAGGCTGTGTTCTCTTGCCTTCACCTTCCACTGGAGATGAACTGACGATTTGAGCGGAGGATTTTATAAAAAATTTCCGACCACCATCCGAAAGAGGGACAGTGGCCGGAAAGGGTGTGGTTCGTGGTCTTGATATTACTTTTCGCCGGTAATCCTGCGCAGGTCGGTGCGATACTTCTTCATCTGATCCGCGAAGGTCTTCTGTGGGCGACCGAGTTCTCTTGCAATAGCACGGTCTGAAATGCCCTCCGGGTGATCCTTCCAAAGTTGGATGATGGTATCGGCTTCCGGGTCAAGCTCACGCAGTCTGGTAAAGAGCTGCTCCAGCAGCATGCGGTCGGCGATGACTTCTTCCATCGGCTTACTGCGGTCAGGAATATAGTCACCGAGGGTGCCGTTGCCATCAGGGAGTGGCTGATCCAGAGAAGTAATGTCACCTGCTGCGTGGTATTCGCAGCCGATACAGTCACCGTCGCACTTCCAGATGAAGCGGTAGGGACACATGCACCTGCCGTGATCCTGTTCCTTGTGGCGAATACGGTCGGCTTCCTTATAGAAAGAGTCGTGCTGTTCCTTGGTGACCGGTACTTTCTCGCCAGTGCTGCGAACGTAGATAAAATAGGTCTTCTGATTGTCATTGTTTTGCATAATGAAAGCCCTCCTTCGGCTTTTGCCGAAATGGAGAGCTCCAGACATGCAAAACCAGACCACAGGCGTGAGAGCATACCGAAGGATTACTCCATTTCGGCTGCACCTCACTTCCGGTGATCGGTACAGTATTTGATTGTCATCGGTAGTCACGTGGAACCGGAAACACCCTGCGCAGATGGCTCCCACGTGCTAAAGCAAGTATGCCATTTTTAGGGATCGGAACCTCAGACACAGGCATGTCCGTTTTTGCGGTGCTGATAGGCAGAAACGAGAAGGCCAAGATGAGCTTTATATTGAAAAACGGGCAAAAAAGCCCGGACATAGTTGTGTCCGGCAGGGAATTTTAAGAACGCACAAATAAAAAATAATATCAACAAATAACAGCAAACTCTTGAAAAATTCACATTTATGGTGTATACTAAAATAGTTGAGCTGTATTCAGATTCAAATCACGAGGTGAGAGCATGGAAGAAATCATGAATGACAAATGGATAAGCATAGATGAAGCTGCGGAATATTTAGGAATCAAAACAGTTACTCTTCGCAGCTGGATCAGAAATGGTAAAGAAGGTTTGCCTGCTCAAAAAATCGGAAAACAGTGGAAGTTTAAAATTTCCGAACTCGATGAATGGGTTAAGAGCGGTAAAAGCGCTGACTGATTCAAGGGGAAAATCGAAGAAAATCATTAGACAAGGAGCAGACAAAGATGGCTGTCAAGAAAACGCAATTATATGCATCGCTGTGGGCGAGCTGTGACAAACTTCGCGGAGGCATGGATTCCTCAGAGTATAAGGACTATATCCTGACTCTTTTGTTCATGAAGTATGTCACCGATAAATTTAAGAATAAAGGAGCCTATGAAGACATTAAGGTCTTTGATAAGGCACATGATAAAGATCCCGATCCGGAGAAACGGACGGGCTGTTCCTTTGATGACTTTATTGCTCTGAAGGGAAAGAAAAACATCGGCGAAGGTATGGATAAAATCATAGCACGCCTTGCTGACGAGAATACTGACCTGAAGGGTGTTATTGATATTGCTCATTTTAATGATGAGAAGAAGCTGGGAAGCGGTAAGGAAATGGTCGATAAGTTGACCGATCTCATATCCATCTTCCAGCGCCCGGAACTCGACTTCTCCCGGAATAAGGCTGAAGGTGATGACATCATCGGAGACGCCTACGAATATTTGATGCGAAAATTCGCTACAGAAAGCGGAAAGAGCAAGGGACAATTCTATACACCTGCAGAGGTTTCCAGAATCCTCGCCAATGTCGTGGGAATCAGCCGTTGCACGGACACCAGCGCCACGGTATGCGATCCGGCATGTGGAAGTGGCAGCCTATTAATTCGAGCCATTGATGCAGCTCCTATCCCGATCATGGGGTATGGGCAAGAAAAGGAAAGCACGACAGCTGGTCTGGCGAAGATGAATGCCGTCCTGCATCGTAAGGCCGAGATTACCATAAAGAGCGGTAACACATTCTCAAATCCGCAGTATCTTGATAAATCCGATAATTCCATACTTGAACGTTTCGATTACATAGTGGCAAATCCGCCCTTCTCTATGAAGAATTGGCGCGACGGTATTGCCGGTAAAGAATATGGTCGCTTCGAGGGCTATGGGGACACGCCACCGGAAAAGAACGGCGACTATGCTTGGCTCATGCATATCCTTAAGGCATTGAAGTCAAATGGCAAGGCTGCGGTTATTCTCCCTCATGGTGTTCTGTTCCGTGGAAATGCCGAAGCGACTATTAGAGAAGCAATTATAAAGAAGCACTGGATCAAGGGTATTATCAGCCTTCCGGCAAACTTGTTTTACGGCACCGGCATAGCCGCCTGCGTGCTCGTGATTGATAAAGAAGGAGCTGCAAACCGACAAGGCATCTTTATGATTGATGCCAGCCGTGGGTACGTTAAGGACGGAAATAAAAACCGTCTGCGTGAACGTGATATTTACAGAATCATCACAACATTCAATGAGCAGATAACAACCGATCCCAAGTATGCTCGTTTCGTACCAAACGATGAAATTGAAAAGAAGAACGGGTATAACCTGAACATCACTCGCTATATTGACTCCACAGATCCGGAGGATATTCAGGATATCTATGCGCATATTCATGGTGGCATTCCAGCGGTTGATATTGACAGTCTGTCTAAGTATTGGGATGTGTTCCCTTCGCTGAAGGCTGAGTTGCTGAAGGCGATTAGCGATAAGTATTACAGCCTGAATGTGGAGCATGAGAATATCCGTCAGACGATATATAAAAACGCCGAGTTCTCAGAATACGGTGAAAAACTTGATGAGGCTTTTGCAGCTTGGAAGGCCAAGGAATATCCTACACTATCTTCCCTTGATGAAGATGTATCCGCGAGAGAGTTAATCATTAGTCTTGCGGAGGATATCCTTGCTGAATTCGAACACCTGACGCTGATTGATAAATACGACGTGTATCAAGTGATGTTGGCCTACTGGAATGAGGTCATGAACGATGATGTGTCGCTTATCATAAGCGAACCGGATGGCTATGCCAATGCCAGAGCGACGGATAATATCGAAGAGGAAATTACACAGGGTAAGAATAAAGGCGAGATGAAGGTTACCGGCTGGGAAGGCCGACTGATTCCAAAGGCCATCGTGATAGACACCTTTTTCCGTGAGGAGAAGAATGCCATAGAGGAAGCCGAGAACGTTGTCGCAGAAACAGAATCCTTGCTTTCTGATCTGGTTGAGAGCGCCGATGAAGAATCTGCTCTTGCCGATGTAGCTGAAAACGGAAAGGTCAAGGCGAAGGATTTAGAAGCCAAGATTGAGGAACTCACTCAGCATGTAGAGACGGAGGAAACCATAGAGCTGGAGCTCCTGATGGATCAACTTCCTATGCAGAAGAAGCGCCTTCAGGCATATCTGGTGGGACACCCGCTTTGCGAAAGCGCTGTAACAGAAAAAGGAACTGTTACAAAGTCTTCTATCATGCTGCGCCTATTTATTATTCGTACAGTAGAGAGCGTACCGGAAAGCCTGCAGGATGATGTAAATCAACTCAGACAGGCTTTAGACCTTTGTGGCAAAGTGTCTGACTACAACAAGATTGTAAAGGATCTGAACAAGGCGCTTGATGAGAAGTGCAGGGCAAGGTATGACAGCCTGACAGATGAGGAGATACTGGATCTGTTGGTGAACAAGAAGTGGTTTGATAGCATCTTTGCAGGGATTGCTGATTTGTACGCTGCTATTTCCCACCATCTGACAAATAGGATCATTGAGCTGGCAGAGCGCTACGAGAGCACACTTCCGCAACTTGAGTCTGACACAACGGAGTATGAGGCAAAGGTAAAGTCTCATCTGGAAAGGATGGGATTCAAATGGTAAATGATGAACTGAATATGGTGGTACCAGAAGATTGGA
Source organism: Tepidanaerobacter sp. EBM-49 (assembly GCF_001896645.1). Taxonomy (NCBI): domain Bacteria; kingdom Bacillati; phylum Bacillota; class Clostridia; order Thermosediminibacterales; family Tepidanaerobacteraceae; genus Tepidanaerobacter; species Tepidanaerobacter sp. EBM-49. Next base: position 52,730 of record NZ_MPPE01000003.1, on the reverse strand, counting down.
ACATCAAGCACTTAGATGATTTTGGATATATTGTTAGTGGAGGGACACCTTCGACATCTGTGCCGTCATATTGGAATGGAATGATCCCTTGGTGTACGCCTACTGATATTACAGGAACTGAGGGCATCATTATTTCAAAGACTGAAAAATGTATAACTGAGGATGGATTAAAGAATAGTTCAGCTGATGTATTACCATCAGGGTCTTTGTTGCTGTGCACACGAGCAACGATTGGTGATTCTAAAATTAATAGCATCCCTATGGCGACAAATCAAGGCTTCAAAAATGTAGTACCTTTTAAGGATACATGTATCAAGTATCTCTATTATTTGCTGCAAACAAAGAAAAGAGAAATGCTTGAAAAAGCTACAGCATCTACATTTGCGGAAATCTCCAAATCTGCTCTTTGCGAAATACCTCTACAAGCACCGGAGAAACAAGAACAGGAACAGATTGCACAAGTACTGTTTGACATCGATGCACTTATCACCGACCTGCAGAAACTCATCCAGAAAAAGAAGAATATCCGTCAGGGCACGATGCAGATGCTGGTTACGGGCAAGAAACGGCTGGATGGGTTTTCGGGAGAATGGGTAAAAATCAATCTGGCTAAAAATTCAAGGCTTAAAGCTCGTATAGGCTGGCAGGGTTTAACGACAGCTGAGTATTTAGATGAGGGCTATTCCTATTTGATTACTGGAACAGATTTTAAGGATGGTCGAATCGAATGGAATGGTTGTCATTATGTGGATTATGACAGGTATGCGCAAGATCCAAATATTCAGGTCTCCAATGGTGATCTTCTTTTGACAAAGGATGGCACTATTGGAAAGGTAGCATTTGTAACCGACTTGAAGCGACCGGCGACTTTGAATAGTGGCGTTTTCCTTGTGAAGCCTATAACTGATGCGTATACTGCACACTTTATGTTTTATGTGCTGGAATCCTCAGTGTTTAAGGATTTCCTCCAGCAGTTATCAGCCGGATCAACGATTAACCACTTGTATCAAAAGGATCTTGTGAAGTTCGATTTGTTTGTTCCTCCAACGAAGGAAGAACAAGAAGCTATTGCTGGCATTCTCTTCGATATGGATTGCGACATTCATAAGCTCGAAGAAAAACTGTCGAAATATCAGAAGGTAAAGCAAGGTATGATGGAAGAATTACTGACCGGCAAGGTCAGATTAGTATAAGGAGGTGCCTGTCAGATGAGTATTGGCGATGCCGAAATTAAAACTCAGGAAAGGGTGATTCGGTTCTTCAAAGATCCGGAAATCTTGGGCTATCAGTATATCGGTAACCTGTCGGATTATCAGAATAAGAACATCAAGGAAGATCGTCTGCGCCAGTATCTTCGACTGAAGGGCTATGCAGATAAACTGATTGATGCTGCCGTTATGCAGCTTCAGCAGGAAGCAGGTAATCTTTCACGTGGAGTCTATGATGCCAATAAGACTGTGTATTCGCGGTTGAAGTATGGCATCCCGGTCAGCGAGAGCCCGGAAAAGCCTCCGGTTACGGTGGAGTTGATCGATGAGGCCAATCCGCTGAATAATGACTTTGCAATCGCCGAGGAAGTAACAGTTGTCGAGCAGCAGGAAAAGAGGCCCGATCTCGTTATCTACCTGAACGGTATCGCCGTGGCTGTCATTGAATTGAAGCGAAGCAGCATCTCTGTGTCTGAGGGCATCCGGCAGAATCTCACAAACCAGAAGGACTCTTTCATTCGAGGTTTCTTTACTACCATGCAGTTCTGCATGGCCGGGAATGAGTCGGAAGGCCTGCGCTACGGTACACTCCTGACCGGCGAGAAGTTCTACATGGAGTGGAAAGACGACGGCTTCAAGGAGCACGAGGACGAGCGTGATCCGGTTGATGTCCGTATCAGCGAAACCTGTGCAGGGATTGAGAACAAGCTCCTGCAGCAGATATATGCCATGTTCGACAAGGAGCGCTTCATCGACCTTATCATGAACTTTGTTGTTTTTGATAAAGGCATCAAAAAAGTGTGCCGGTACAATCAGTATTTTGGCATCAAGCGCACTCAGCAGAGGCTTAATAATCTGAGGACGGAGCTTCACAATCCGAACAGAGATCCGGATAAACCGATGGGCGGTATTCTTTGGCATACGCAGGGTTCCGGCAAAACGCTGACAATGGTATGGCTTGCCAAGTGGATTCTGACACATTGGGCGGAACTTAATGCCCGTGTCCTTATTGTGACAGACAGAGATGAGCTTGATGAGCAGATAGAAAAAACATTCACTGGCGTGGATGAGAATATTGCTCGTACCAAGAGCGGTAAGGATTTGCTGAATCGCCTGAATGTATATGATGATTCGTTGATCTGCTCTCTGGTGCATAAGTTTGGCCGTCGTGGCGGAGAAGCGACAGAAAATGACTACGATAAGTATATTGAAGAGCTGAAAGCCTCCCTCCCTGCTGATTTCGAGGCAAAGGGAAATCTTGTGGTATTTGTTGACGAATGCCACAGAACACAGTCCGGTAAGCTCCATACGGCGATGAAGACAATCATGCCGAATGCTGTATTTATCGGCTTTACGGGTACTCCGTTGCTGAAAAAGGATAAAAAGATCAGCATTGAAGTGTTCGGTACATATATCCATGCCTATAAATACAATGAGGGCGTGGCCGACGGTGTCGTGCTGGATTTACGTTATGAATACCGTGATGTTCCGCAGGATTTGTCGTCACAGGATCGAGTTGACCAGTGGTTTGATGTAAAGACCAGAGGCCTCTCTTCTCGCGCTAAGGCAAAGCTCAAAGAGAAGTGGGGCACGATGCAGAAGGTATATAGCTCCCGCTCTCGTCTTGAAAAGGTGGCGTGGGACATCATTCAGGACTTTAATATGAAGCCGCGTCTGATGGATGGAAACGGTAATGCGATTCTTGTAGCTGATGGTATTCCTACGGCTTGTAAGTATTACGAAATCTTCCAACAGATGGGCTTTAAGAAGTGCGCCATCATATCTTCCTATACACCGAACAAGAGCGAACTGCGCACTGATACCGTCAGCGATGAGGATGATACTGAAACCTTCCTCAAATACGAGACATATTTGAAGATGCTGGGGCTTGATCCTTCTGACCTTCCGAATGCGGGCTCGGTTCAGGCCAAGGTGGAGGAATTTGAAAAGGAAGCAAAGCGGAAGTTTGTAGAGGAGCCTGCAAACATGAAGCTCCTTATTGTCGTGGACAAGCTGCTCACTGGATTTGATGCGCCTCCTTGTACCTACCTTTACATCGACAAGAGGATGCAGGATCACGGCCTGTTTCAGGCAATTTGCCGCGTCAACCGTCTTGATGATGATAGTAAGGATTTCGGCTATATCGTGGATTACAAGCAGCTGTTTGGACAGCTCCAGACCGCAATGAAGGACTATACTTCCGGCGCTTTTGAAGGATATGAGCCGGAGGATGTAAAAGGACTTGTTAAGGATCGCCATGATGCTACGGTATCCTATTTTGAGGAAGTGTATGATGCAGTCGAAGAACTCTGCGAAGGCGTCGAGGAACCTCGTGGGGAGATCCAGTACATCCATTATTTCTGTGGTGTTTCTGGTCAGTCGGAGGAGAGCGACGAGATTTACGCACGCCTAAGAGAAAAACTCTATCGTTTGGTGAGCAGTCTTGTCAGAGCTTTCGCGGAAGCAAAACCATATCTGGTTGATGACATCTCATCTGGCAAACTGAATGAATATGACAAGAAGGTCACTTTCTACATTGAGTTGAAGAAAACCATCGGTACGGCCAGTGGTGACTTCCTCGATTTGAAGGCCTATGAGCCTGATATGAGAAAGATGATTGATAACTATATAACGGCAGCGGATGCTGAGAAGATTGGCGATTTTGATGATCTTACCCTATTGGATTTCGTAGCAAAACAGGGTGAAACGCTTACCGGTGAAGGTGATAGCGGCCACAAAGAAGGTGCAGCAGAGGCCATCGAGAATAACATCCGTAAGAAGGTTATCGAAAAGGTTACCGTCAATCCGCGCTATTACGCAAAGATGTCAGAAATCCTTGATAAGCTCATCGAAGAGCGTAAGCAGGGAGTTCTTGACTACGCTGAGATGCTTGAGAAATATATAAAGCTGGCCAAGGATGTTGATTGTCCGGAGGATAACGATAAATATCCGGAAAGCATCCGTAAGAGTAAGGCGCTCATGGCCATTTATGACAACACCGGCGAGGACGAGAAACTTGCTCTTCGAATTCACAAGGCCGTGAAAAAGCAAGCACTGTCTGGTTTCAGGGATAATCAGGTGGTTGTCAGGAGAATAAAAAAGGCTCTCTTTGAGATTCTGGGTGATGACTCCGAGGTGGAACGCATCTATAAGATCATCGAGAAGCAGGAGGAGTATTAATGCGCATTGTCATTTCCGGAATTCGGATTGATGTGCAAAAAAAGAATATAAAGAATATGCACCTTCAGGTGAAGCCGCCGGATGGACATGTGGTAATTTCTGCGCCTTTATCCGTGGACGATAAAGCTATAGAGGCTTATGCCAGAACTCAGCTGGGCTTTATCAAGAGGGCTATTGCGCAGTTTCAGGATCAGCCAAGGGCATCGAAGCGGCAGTATGTTTCTGGTGAGACGATGTATATCTGGGGAAAGCAGTACTTCCTTGTCTTTAAGCCGGACAATCAGAAGAACAGCTTCGAGATTCAGAACCAGAATATTATTCTTTCCATGAGTGCCAAAAGCACGGTAAAGCAGCGGGATGCTTATGTCAAAGAGGAATATCGAAAGATTCTGAAAGAAGAGATAGAAAAACGCCTGCCCAAGTGGGAAGCACAGACAGGCCTTAAGTGCGATTCTTGGCAAACAAAATATATGGTCACAAAATGGGGTGCCTGCAGCACGGATAAAAAGAAGCTATGGTTTAATCTGCAGCTTGCTCAGAAACCCTATGCCTGCCTTGATTATATTATTTTGCACGAGCTTACACATTTAATCACAAGAAAGCATGATGCTACATTCATCGCACACATGGATAGGTACATGCCTAATTGGCGTGAAATTCGTAAAGAGCTCAACGACAGCAGACTGGACTACTATGAAGCGCAGGATGAAAGCCCACTACAGAAACTGATCGACCAATCTCGTTATGATGACATCCGGGATGCGGCCATAGCTTATATTCAAGAGGAGCATTCTGGTGACGCGAAAAGACTGTCGGTCATTGATATGGAAATCGAGAATGTTATCCATATTGAGCAGCTTGAGGATGGTGTGATTGCTTTCGATGTAATTGCATCATGCGATGTCGAAATGCCGTCCGCATCTCGCAAGGGTTATTTTAATGAGCGCTGGCTGAAGATTCATTGTCAGGTTACTCTTGGCATCGATATGAGTGGGTTCCGAATCATGTCTGTTGGTAATTGCGAGCCGCAAGAGGAATCTGATAATGACCGCCTGTCCGGAGAGCTTGTACCTATTATTTCCCGCGAACAGTTTGAAGACGAGGCGGAGAAGTTCCTAACAAGGTATTGTCCTGAAGCGTTGGAAAAACCTATGAGGGTTCCAATCGAGACAATAGCCAGCGATATGAAACTACAGGTTATCGAAGATACCCCTCTGTCAGATGATCTTACTTACTTTGGGACTATCATATTTGATAACGGAAATGTTCTCGATAAGCACCGGAAGATTACAATTCGCAATGCCAAACGAGGAACCGTATATCTTGATCCGCGTGTTTCCTATGAGAGGTCTGTAGGAACAAAGCGCACTACACTGGCACATGAGTGTTTTCATTGGCATCGTCATCAGCCATACCACGTGCTGATGAAAATGATAGGTGCCGATGATAATCTGGGAAAAGCAATTCAATGTCAAATAGCCGCTAATTCCATGGATTCAGATAAATGGAAGGCTGTAGACTGGATGGAGTGGCAAGCCAAGGGCGTCGCTCCGAGAATCTTGATGCCTGCGAAATCGACGCGCTTGAAGGCAGATCAGCTTCTTGCAGTTTATGGCGGGGCTGATGATGCGAGCATTGCAGCCTACGAGAATGTCATTGATGAACTTGCGGAGCTGTTCGATGTGTCGAGACAGGCCGCCAAGGTTCGCCTGATGGATCTGGGATATTCCAAAGCCGAGGGCGCATATCCATTTGTGGATGGTCAGTATGTTCGCGGATATTCATTTGAAGCAGGTGCCTTGGATAAGAATCAGACGTTCACTATTCCATATGCCGATTTGTTTAAGGCGTACTGCTTTGATCGTGAGTTTAAGAAGCTGATTGACAGCGGACAGTTTATTTTTGCAGATCGTCATCTCGTTCTCAATAACGAGAAATACATAGCGAGAGATCAGTCTGGGAGTGCTACGCTGTCAGAATATGCTCTCTCGCACATGGATGAGTGCTGCGTCGTCTTCTCGAAGGGATATAGCTATCAATCGAAATATCAAGGGGCAAGGTATTACACGCAGTTTATGCGGAATGCCGCACCGGTTGAAAATCAGGTTGAATATTCCTTTGAACTTAATGCGCACAACAAGACACTTCTTGAGCAAATCAAGAACGCAAAGCGCCGTTCAGAGGCCATGCGTAGATATCCCGGTTCTTTTGCTGAGACGCTGGTTGCGCTTCAGAAGGAAAGGAAGCTCTCAAATAAGCAGTTGGCTGACCGCTCACTTGTGGGAGAAAAAACCATTCAGCGTTTGAGAAACGATGAAGAGTATCCGACTTCAGTTCAGACAGTTCTTGCATTATGCGTAGGTCTGAAGCTGCCTTTGCCAGAGGCTGAGATGTTTCTCGGTAAAACAGACTTTAAATTAAATTCAATGAAGGGTGAAGGATACGTTTATCAATGCGTATTAGGAGCCTGTGCTGAGAATTCAATTTATGAAATAAATGAAATGCTCAAAGAAAACGGAATTACTCCTCTGGGGAGCGATCCCGATCTTCAGTGAGTCAAGGAGGAGGACTAACCATGGCAGTGCCAAAATACGATGAATTAATGAAGCCTTTACTGGCAGCAGTAAAAGACGGTGAGGTCTATAAAATTAAGGACGTTACTGCCGTGTTAGCTCAACAGCTAAATTTATCAGCAGAAGACCTCGCAGAAATGCTTCCGAGCGGTAGGCAAACCGTGTTTAAAAACAGGGTCGGATGGGCGAAGACTTATCTGAAAAAAGCTGGACTCCTTGATAGTCCTGCCCGCGCCACTATCGTCATTACGGAAGCTGGAAAGAAAGTAGTTGCAGAAAATCCAGAGAAAATAGACTCCAAATATCTGGAACAGTTTCCCTCGTTTGTAGATTTTGCATCCGCCTCTGATCCTGTAAATGGAGATGATTCGGTGTCTACGATTTCAAAGCCGACGGATCTTACGCCCGATGACCAACTTGAAGACGCATATAAGCAGATTAATGCAAGCCTTGCATCTGATTTGTTGAGTGAGGTTCTGAAAATCTCGCCATACACCTTTGAAAAGCTCGTTGTTGATCTTCTTTCAAAGATGGGTTATGGAACTGTGGCTTACGGAAGTCATGCAACAGTCGCTTCCGGTGATGATGGAATTGATGGAGTCATCATGGAGGACAAGCTCGGATTCTCTTTGATTTATATGCAGGCTAAGGAATGGGCACCAGATAGAGTTGTTGGCCAGCCGGACATTCAGAGCTTTGTTGGTGCGATTGCCGGGAAGCACGGCGATGGACTTTTCGTTACGACAGCTAAGTTCTCACAGAAGGCTAAGGATTACGCAAATACTCATCACATTATTCTGATTGATGGTGAGAGACTTGCTAATCTGATGATTGAGTATAACTTCTGTGTGTCAACACGGAAAACGTTTGAAATTAAGGCAATCGATACGGATGCTTTGGCTGAATATCAGGATGAATAATTTGCTTGCGAAAAAGCAGGAAGTTGGAGGGAATACATTATGGCAAATGAGCTGCAGCCATTGTCGCTGCTCTTTCAAAATAGATTATTCCGGATACCGGACTATCAGCGTGGCTATGCGTGGTTGCAGCAACAGTTGGTGGATTTTTGGGATGACCTTGTAAATCTTCAGGCTGACCGTTATCACTATACAGGTCTCCTGTCCCTTAAGCCTCTAAAAAGCAAGGAGACCGTCAGCTGGGGCGAGGACTTGTGGCTGGTCGAGAACGGATATAAGCCTTGTCATATCGTTGATGGCCAGCAGCGCATCACCACGTTTGTCATTCTCTTGAACGAGATCGTGGGATTTGTGCGTGGCTTAGATGAGAACAAGGGTAAGTCTGATAAAGAAATCACGCTGGGGTATGAAACGGTCGAAGAGATTGTCTCAAAATACATCTGCCGAAAAAGACCGCCAAACGGAGTAGTAACAACATACCTTTTTGGCTATGAGGTCGACAATCCCAGCGCAGAATACATGAAATATAAGGTGTTCGATGAGCCGTATTCCGGCGCAGTGAATGAGACATACTATACGAAGAATCTAAAGTTTGCAAAGAACTTTTTTGCAGAGAACATTAGGAAACTATATGATGAGTCCGGAGAAGGCGGCCTTGAGGCAGTAAATACGCTGTATAAAAAACTCACACAGCGCCTGATGTTTAATCTCCATGAAATCGACGATGATTACGATGTGTTTGTAGCTTTCGAGACCATGAACAATCGTGGTAAGAAGCTGACGAATCTTGAATTGTTGAAAAACAGACTGATCTATTTGACCACGCTTTATGATGATGAGGTATTTGACGAGAAGGACAAGTCTGCCCTCCGTAAGAAGATAAATGACGCTTGGAAGGAAGTCTACTATCAGCTTGGTAGGAATAAGAGTGTTCCGCTTTCTGATGATGATTTTTTGCGTGCGCATTGGATTATCTACTTCAGGTATTCCCGTAAACGTGGCGATGACTACATTAAATTCCTGCTAAGCAAGTTCTCGTCAAAGGGCATATTTGAAAAGGCACCAGTTCTGGTTGAGACAGAGGCCGAGTCGGTTATCAGCGATGATGTTACTGATGCAGACGACACGGAAGTTACTGAAACAGAAGAACAGGAAATCATAGAGGTATCCAAACTCCAGCCAAAAGAAATCGAGGACTATGTCAACAGCCTCAAAGATATGGCGAAGTACTGGTATGACACCTATTTCCCATTTGAAAGTGCTAATCTTACTCCTGAAGAGCAAAAACGAGTCGATAGGCTTAACCGTATCGGCATCGGACATTTCAGGCCGCTGGTTACTGCGGTCATCAGTCGGCGGGATATTTCTGCGAACAGCAGAGTTAAAATCTTTGAAGCAGTTGAGCGCTTTATCTTTGTTGCATTTCGCTTGGGTAATTTTAATGCATCCTATGGCAGCAGTGATTATTATCGAGCTGCACGTCAGGTGTATGTGAAAGAAACGGATGTTGATGAGCTCTGTAAAGAAATATATGACAGGACAACGAACGATATCGATTTTGCCACGCAGAACTTTGTCACCAGAATTGAGAAATATTTTTCTACAGGGAATGGCTACTACGACTGGAACAGTCTGCGATACTTCTTTTATGAATATGAGGCTAAGCTGGCAGAGAAAAATAATATAGATCGTTTCTGCACGTGGTCAATGTTTACAAAGTCCGAGAAGGATAAAGTGTCTATCGAGCATATTCTCCCTCAGACACCGACGAAGTATTACTGGCGTAATATGTACCGGCAGTTTAAGGATTCGGAAATGAAGATGCTTTCTGGAGCACTTGGGAACCTTCTGCCGTTGTCTCAGAGCGTAAACTCGGCTTTGCAGAATGACAGTTTTGAGGATAAGAAGCATTCCAAAACCACAGGACGTCGCGGATACGAGAATGGATCTCACTCAGAGATAGAGGTATCCAAGCTGCAGGATTGGACTGCATTTGAGATATACAGCAGAACTGAAAAGCTTCTCGTTTTCATGCAGGAACGCTGGAACCTGCAATTCGACGAAGAACAGTTGGAAAAGCTGATCGGCATTTCGTTCGTCAAAGATGGACGAGAAATCCCGGAGGAGTTGGAGGAAGTATCGGCAAACGTACCGGAATCCGAGGAAAGTGCAGAAGGCTCCGGAGATGATCAAAAACTGCAATTCTGGACAGCATTCGTAAACTATGCTAATGAGCACGGCAGATCAAGCAATATAGCAAAACAGAAAGCTGCTGGCCGAACATATTACGATGTGCACATAGGCGCGAACGGCTATCACTTATTCTTTTCCATTCCCTATGGTAAACGAATCAAGATGGGCATCTACACCTATAATGTGGATACCTATAACCGTCTGAAAGAATTGAAAGATCAGATTGAGACCGAATTTGGTGAGAACCTAAATTGGGAATACTCAAAATCGACAGGTACAACACGTTCCATCGTTATTGAGGAGAAGGCTGATGTATTCAATCCAGCAGAGCAGCAGAAAATATTTGATTGGATCATCGACCATTTTGACCGGATCACGACAGCATTATCTATGGCCGGAGAACGTCTCAATATAAGCGGTGATTCCTCTGAAACGAGGTTTGAGATTAGAAAACGCTACTGGACGTATGCCTTAGCCAAAATCCATGAGGCACATGGTAATCCCGGCTCTTTCAGCAATGTGAATCCGAGTACGGACAACTGGATAAACGGATTCTTTGGCATTGGAGGTTTCTACCTCTGCTGTGTTGCGAATTTTGACTCTGCTCGTTCAGAGGTCGTATTTGCCAGAGCGGAGAGATCAGAGAATAAAGCTGCGTTTGATGCTCTTTACCAGCATAAAAGCGAGATTGAATCGAAGCTGGGAACGGAGCTTCAGTGGAACCGTGGAGATGATATCAAATCCTCGAAGGTATTTATTCAGCTTGATAACGTGAGCATTGAAAACGAGGATGACTGGCCGCAGATGGCAAAGTTCCATGCAGAATGGTCAAAGAAGTTCTACGATTTGATTGTGCCGTATATAACGGTAGATTGGCAATAGTCCACTCAGGACGAGGTGCACTGATGGCAAATTTAAATTCTGAGAATCCGCACGTCGGACGCAAGTTCCAAGAATTTGTGCAAACGATTCTCAAAGAAAAATATAATACATATTTTGAGCAAGAAGCAGCAATCCCCATCGGCAGACCGCCAAAGGAGCACAAGTTTGATCTTGCCAATGCTGACAGGTCTATCGTGGCTGAATGCAAATGTTATACGTGGACTGATTCCGGGAATGTTCCGAGCGCAAAGTTGATGGGCTTGGACGAGGCTGTATTTTACTTTGGCTTTCTGCCTTCTGGGACAAAGAAGCTGCTTTGTATGAAAAAAGCAGTGTTTCGTGGCAAGCAGGAAACACTGGCTGAGTATTATGTTCGAGCACATGGGCATTTGCTTGAAGATGTCTCTGTAATAGAAATTTCTGATGATGGAACAATCAAGATTGTCAGAGATGGATCATCGATCCCAGCAGAGGCATATTAGGGCTACGACGATGAAATCCCATGCACTTGTGGAGCCGTCAAAGGTTGAGGCGATTTAATGCTTGATAATATGAATGGAGAAAATGCATGGTTTTTAATACATTTATAAAATGTCAGGTTTGCGGAAGTATTACCAGAGTCCGATTACAGGTTGGATGGCAAGAAGAACATCCTATTGTTGTGGCTTGCGGTAAATGTGGTACTTCCTTATCTGGCAGCGTTAAGATAGGACAAAACCGACCGGGGCTAAAGTTTTCTTTTGACAATGCGGATGAAATCCCGGATGCTGAAGCTGATTACATGGTTGAATGCTCTGGTGAATTCCCGACCGTGAAACAAGGCAAAGCAGCGGAGTTGGAAGAAGTCGTCATTACTCCGTTTATCCGCTATATGAATCGTATGAAGACGGATGATTCATATGAGCAGTTCGGAAAAGCGGTATCACAGCTTAATGCAACAGAAAAGAAATGGAAGAGCTATAAAAGAATCATTGACCTCTTCAGAAATAATAGTGAATACCTTGTTCAGGAGATACAAAAGGAATTCTCCGGACAATACTTTCAGTGCAGAGATGAGTCTGAGGTATTGAGAGCTATTCATATGATTGAGGTTCATGGGTTTTATTCTGCACTCAAAAAAGACATCTTGGATAATCTCTCTTTTAGTGCAGGAATTATGAAACTGGACTCTGTTCAGCTGAAGAGCTTAGTAGACTTCTTAAATTCACATGATGGTTATCATCTTGAGGAGCTACAGGATTTGATATATAAGGTCTATGATGATTTTATAAAAATATACCAGCGCCTCATTCCTGCTCTCGCTTTACAGTATTGCAAAGATGATTCTTTTGATTTCGAAGTTGAAGGCTCGACAACAAGTAGCTTTGATAGTGTAAAACAGTTCTATTTGGATGTTTATGAAGCCCTTGGTAATTTGCTTGTTATCCCGGTCGCTCTTAATAACATAAAATACAGGGCTGACGCGAATTCAATGAATCCTTTGGAAAAGAATGTATCTTCTTTAGAGGATTATATAAAGCTCACAAAGGCATCAAGGTATCATTTTTGCTTGAACACAGAAGTCTATACCGATTTCTTGGATGTTGTAGTAAATGCAAAACTGAGAAATGCGATTGGACACAATGATGTTGAATATGACGCGGTGAGTCAGGTTATTACTTACATTCCAAATCCAAAAGACAGAACCGTAAAGAAAACGGAATACCTTCTCGAATTTGAAAATGAAGCGATGCACATGTTTCAGGCCTTATTGGGTGTTTCAGAATACCTGTATCGACTAAGAGAGCTTTCTCTTATGTATGATGGCAAAATACCACTTATGGTTCAGGAAAGAGCAAACTGGCCAAAGAAGATAGGACGTAATGATCCATGTCCATGCGGAAGCGGAAAAAAGTACAAATTCTGTCACGGGAAGAATTAATGTTGAGGCGATGGGATTTCAGACTTGTTCCCTCAGAGCGAAGTCTTGAAGCGGTCGGCGAATCTGTGCGTTTGCATATTATAAGTAGGAGCAAGGTCTTTGACCTGTTTCCGAGAACGTACAAGGGCAAAAATAGGTGTGTTTCGAGACGAAAACACGCTTTGATAAATTCCCGCGAACGACCGCTAAAATCTGACATCAATCTGGAGCAATCGAGCCATATCGTTATTACTGATTGCAAAAGTAATAAGCTAAATAGCTTTACTTATTATTTAAATAAAGAGGTTCCTGTGATCGATCAACTTATACAACAGTTGCAGAGGGCTGCTGAAAGTTGCGTAAATTTGCTTGGCATTGGTATAGGTCTTTCGGCTGAAATCAAACATGAAGAGCAAATTGTTAAAAGCTGTGCATTTTATGATTGGCATAATGTGAATTTAAAGGAAATTATCGAACGCCAGTTCATGGTATTTACATATATCGATCACAGAGCTAATGGCATAGCCGTCCGCGAAAACCTTATGGGACATGGTAAGCACTTAAACAATATTTTATGTTTACATGAATCTGCAATAGATAAAGCTGTTCTTATCCTTTCGGGTAAAATCTGTCGTGGTGAATTAAATTGCAATGGGACTATAGATCCCAAATTTTTACTAAAGAATCTAAGCACTATCAAACAGTTTGTAGACGTATCTCATATCTTAATTGGATATTGTACAGAAGCGCTTGAAATAGAAACAAGGCAACTGGTGCGATTACTAAGAAATCAGATAATCTGCTATCCAGAAGCAGAAAACTGTATTGAACTAGGCATGGCTACAGTTGCTGAAATTGAATGGTTTGAATCTATCTATTTCATGCTCTGATGTAAATATTAAAACAATATTGTAAGGGGGATTATTATGACAACGGCATTACTTATTATTATCTTTATTGCTATAAGCGCATTAATGTATACAAAAAAATTGTCAGCCCTTTATGCGCTTCCTTTAATGGCATTTTTAATGGCTTTAGTTTCGGGCATTCCTTTTGTTGATGGTGTTGAAGGTGAACCTGGTATTCTAACTCTTATGTTTGTCGAAGGCCCTGTACGCTTAGCATCTGCTATAATGACACTAATTTTTGGTGCAATCCTTGCACAATATGTTAGAAATACTGGTATTGCTGAAGCTGTTATACGAAAAGTATCTGAGTTAGCCGGAGACCGACCACTAGTATTAGGTATATCATTTTTTGTAGTGCTTAGTTTACTTTTTACAACTCTAGGTGGGCTCGGATCAGTTATCATGATTGGAAGTATTGTATTACCCATTATGACTTCAGTAGGAATAATGCCACTTGATGCTGGTTGTATACTTCTTTTTTCCCTCAGCACAGGAGGAATCTTTAATCTTGCAAATTGGGGTTTATATATCGATGCTATGGGGCTTACTGTTGAACAAATTCGCAGCTTTGCATTCCCTTTAGGGGCAATTTTCTTTGTACTCGGCATCTTATTCGTTTATATTAATGTTCAGCACGGAGGTAAACTATTTAGTAAAAAGAAAATAGCATGGCCAACTCCAGAAATTTCGCAAAATACTGATTCTGCTCCAAATAATGTTAATGTCCTTGCTATGTTAACTCCTATAGTTCCTCTTATTATGGTAATTGGTCTTCATGTGGATATTATAACTGGGTTCGTAACTGCTATCATTTACTGTATGATTACTACTGCTAACAAAGACACATTTAACCAACTTACAAAATCTATAACAGATGGAATTTCAACTTCTGCAGGTGCTATTTTTCTCATTATTGGAATCGGTATGTTGCTTAAAGTAGTTATGGATCCGCGAGTTACCCAGCACATTGGTCCTCAGCTGGCAAGAATTTTACCAACAACAGGTATTGGATATGTAATTTTCTTTGCAATTTTAGCGCCATTAGCACTTTATCGCGGGCCACTGAATGTTTGGGGACTTGGTTTGGGTATAGGTGCTACTATGATGGCGACCGGGAAAATACCTGCTATGGCTTTAATGGCTGCCCTTATGTCTACTGGACAGCTTCAAGGCATATGTGATCCTACAAACACCCATAATGTTTGGACTGCAACTGCAACTGGAACCGATGTAAATGACATTCTCAGAAAAACCTTGCCCTATGCCTGGGTCGGTGCAATAATGGGGTTAATTATAGCAGGCATTTTGTATTTCTGAGACAAAAACCAGACAAAGCTTAGTGCTGAGACAGCCTCTTAGTCGAAGCAGATTAAAGGCAGCTCAATTAAAAATGGGTTGCCTTATCACATATATTGGAGGATCATAGAAAGATGAGTAAGCAATTCATACGCATTGGCATAGATGTTGGTGGCACTTTTACACATGCAGTAGCTATTCAAGCCCCCGAAAATCTTGTTGTAGCGCACGCTGTTACTCCTACAACACATACATCAGAAAATTCTATATCAGATGGGATTATTAAGGTATTTAAAGATGTCATGGAGAAAACCGGAGCAAAACCAGAGGATGTCTCTTTTGTAGCCCATAGCACTACTCAGGCAACCAATGCATTGCTAGAAGGAGATGTTGCCAAGGTTGGTATTGTAGGCATGGGAAAAGGATTAGAAGCGTTCAAGGCAAAAACCGACACACACATAAAAGATATCGTGCTTAGTCCCGGAAAAATACTTCATACAAGTCATGTCTTTATCAATTCGAGTGAAAAAAATTTTAATTTATCTAAGATCGAACAAGCAATTGAAACATTAATAGAAGAAGGTTGCGAGGTTATTGTAGCTAGTGAAGCTTTTAGTGTAGACGATCCTAGTAATGAGCAGCTTGTCCTCGAGATAGCTTATAAAAAAGGTTTGCCTGCAACAGCTAGCCATGAAATTTCTCAACTATACGGACTTAAGGTACGCACTCGCACAGCAGTTATAAATGCCAGTATCCTGCCAAAGATGACATCTACAGCAGAGCTAACTGATAAAAGCATTAAGGAAAGCGGCATAACTGCCCCTCTGATGATTATGAGAAGCGATGGAGGGGTTATGGATCTTGAACAAATGAAAAAGCGACCAATTCTTACGATGCTGTCAGGACCTGCAGCAGGCATTGCAGCAGCTATTATGTATACCAAGATTTCTGATGGAGTATTCCTTGAAGTTGGAGGAACAAGCACTGACATAGCAGCCATCAAAAACGGCAAAGCCATGATCAAAAGCGCTAATATAGGTGGACATTTAACTTATTTAAAAACTCTTGATTCTAGAACTGTCGGTATAGGCGGAGGTTCTATGGTACGCATTCGAGATAGGGTAGTTACTGAAGTTGGACCTCGAAGTGCGCATATCGCTGGTTTGAGCTACCTTGCTTTTTGTGATGAGAAAGAGATTGCACAGGTAACTCCTGCATTTATTAGACCAATGGAGTCTGATCCTGACGATTATCTTGTTGCAGTTAATCCACAAGGTAAACGATTTGCTGTAACACTTACTGATGCATCTATTGTGGCAGGTATGACAAAACCTGGTGATTATGCTTATGGCAATGAAGCAGCTGTGCGCAATGCTTTTGATCAATTAGGTAAAAGTCTAGGGATAAATGGCCAAGAATTAGCCTGTAGTATTTTGAATAAGGCTATATCTAAAGTGCGTCCAATAGTAGAAGATCTTTTAGATGAATATAAATTGGATAAAGAACTTGTATCTTTGGTCGGCGGTGGAGGAGGAGCAACAACAGTTGTACCGTGGCTTAGCAAAAATATGGAGATGAAGTATCTTATTGCTGAGAATGCTGAAATAATTTCTGCCATTGGCGTGGCATTAGCTATGTTACGTGATAGCGTGGAACGCACAGTCGTCAATCCTACCGAGCATGATGTTATTTCAATACGTAAAGAAGCGATTGGACGCTTGGAATCTATGGGAGCGGCTCCGGAAACAATTGAGGTGCAAATAGAAATAGATAATTCAAAAAATATACTCAGAGCTACAGCAACTGGTGCCTTTCATATGGATACAAGCGCTACGAATTTAAAACCACTTAGCAAAAGCGAAATTGCCCAGAAAGCAGCCGAATCATTTAAAACAGATGCAAATGAGATTAAACTCATAGCAGCAACTGATGGCTTGCTAGTTTATCAGCATTGTGAAACAGTAAAAGGCTTGTTTGGCATTTTCACCCGACAACGCTGCCATTATCGCGTCATAGACAACTTTGGCATCATTAAACTGCAGTGTTCAGGAGCTGCACTCCAAACAGTTATGCATAAAGCTGATCATGAAATCCCAGCTTTTATCGAGAAAAACTCAATATATAATGACGCAGGCATGATTATTCCCGAAGTCTTCGTTCTATATAAAAGTCGCATTGCCGACTTTTCAACTATCCTTGATTTTGAAAAAATTAAGGAGCTTATTAAAATTGAATTGCAAGGCTTAAAACAAGATGAACCGGTAGTAGTTATTGTTCAACCCAGGAAATGAGAGGTGTATTATGAATAACAGATTTGTTAAACTTTTACAAGATCCCAAGATGACTCTTATTATGAGTTTACCATCTAACGACCCAGTTCTTGCTAGGGCAGCATGGCAAAATGGCGCAGATGTTTTAAAAGTGCATATTAATGTGGAACATCGCGCTAGCAAAACGACTTTTTATAATTTTGAAAGAGAAAAAGACCAACTAAATATAATTCTTGCAGAAGCCAAAGGACCGTGTGGCATAGTATTAGGTGGCGATGTGCAGTCTGCTAGGAATGATTTTAAGCATGTAGTTCAAGCTGGATTTGAATTTGTTTCGCTCTACGCTCATCATACGCCTATAATCGTGTTACAAAGTGAGTCGTTATCTAAAATGATTGCTATTGATTATAGCTACACATTGGATGATATAAAAGCCTTTAATAGCATTGGTATTGATGTGCTGGAAGCCTCTATTGTAGAACCTCAAGCTTATGGACAACCTTTAACTGCAAAAGATTTATTGCGCTATCATAATATCTGTTGCGGCACTGATATTCCGGTAGTAGTGCCAACTCAAAAGGCTATTTTGCCTGAAGAAGTCTCAGCTCTTTGTCAATGCGGTGTTGCAGGCGTAATGCTAGGTGCTGTAGTTACTGGCAAAACAGCCGATAGCATTGCCCGTTCTGTGGCTGAATTTCGCAATCAAATTGATAAATGATAGGTGATTATGTAATGAAGATTTGTTTATTGCCATTAGACTCGCGACCTTGCAATTATCGGTTTCCTCAGCAGCTTGCAAATTTGAGAGGGGTTAATCTGATCGAGCCCCCCATAGACATAATGGACTTTTTTAAAACACCTTCCAATAGTAGGGCAATCGCTGACTGGTTAAAAATAAATTGTAGCGATGCAGATGTTTTGGTTGTTTCAATAGATCAGCTTGTGTATGGTGGATTAATTGCCTCGCGCACTAACACAAAATCTCTTTCTGAAGCTCAGTCACAGTTAATGCTATTAAAAGATATTAAAAAAGCTAATCCTCAATTGCGAATTTTTGCTTTTAACGTTTTGATGCGTATTTCAATAAGCGCAGTTGACAAACAAAGTCAGATTTGGTGGCAAAAGATCACGGAGTATTCTCAATTAAAATATCGATCAATAATAGGTGAACAAGAGGAAAAAGAGAGAGCAAATGCCCAATTAGCTCATTTGACAAAAGAAATTCCATCATCAATCCTGAATGAATTTTTAGAGGTAAGACGTCGCAACCATACGATTAATATGGAATGCATCTCTTTGGTAAGTCAAGGAATTTTAGAGCAATTAGTTATTTTGCAAGAAGATTGTTCGGAAGATGCGATACAGGTTTTTGAACAAGACATTATCAAGAAGACGATTAATGAATATGGTTTACAAAATAGAGTATTTATCCATAATGGCACAGATGAAGCGGGTATGGAGCTTACTGTCCAAGCTATTGCACCTCAGAGGCAGACGACTTGTGACATACAGTGGCTATCAGAGAATCGTTATTTTACTGCCCGGTATGAAGATCGCCCATTTATAGAGAATCTTGCAAGTCATATGAGTATGATAAATATAATATATGATCCTCATGCCAAAAATTGCTTATTCATATTACCCCCGGCAGACCAGCAAGGCGATTATTGTCCGGAAAAATTGCCAATGGTTGATTATACTCCTACCCAACGAACACTTATGATCAACAAAATTTTAGAGCAGATAGAGAAGGGCAAATGCTGTTATTTGTTAGATCTTGTATATGCCAATGGCGGAGATTTAGCTTTTTTAGAGGCTCTCGCTGCTAAGACACCTCTTACTAGATTATATGGTTATGCTGCCTGGAATACTGCCAGTAATTCACTAGGTACCATACTTGCGCAGATAATAGCTGCAGATGGTCAAAATACGCCAGCAAATAAACGCTTTACCACCGAACGCTTACTAGATGATCTTATTTATCAAGCGTTTATACGTCAAGAGCTGCAAGAAGAACTACAGCTAGCTGGCCAAGATATTTGGAACATTACAGATCTTCCCAGGGCAAACAAAATGTTAAATTACCAATTTGATAAGAACAGGCAATTCATAAGAAGATTTTTGCCAATTGAAACTAGAGATTTTAAAAAAAGGTTGCCCTGGCCAAGAACCTTTGAAGCAGATATAGAAGTATATAAAAATGATGATATTTAAAGAAGAACGGAGAGGTTTTATCTATGAAAAAAAATTATGACGTGATCGTAGCAGGAGCAGGGACAAGTGGCATTGCTGCGGCGCTTTCTGCAGCTCGCAATGGCATGAGTGTTCTGCTCATAGATAAAAATGCTTATCCCGGCGGGACGAACACTGCAGCTATGGTTGGTCCCATTATGACCTTCCATTCAGGCTCAAAACAAATCATTAAAGGTATTCCTCAAGAGATTATAGATCGCTTGGCTCAAAAAGATGCAACATTGGGGCACATTCCAGATCCTATTGGGATGGTTTCAACTATTACTCCTATAGATCCAGAAATACTTAAGCTGGTATACTTTGAAATGCTAGATAATGAAAAGAGTATCACTACACTTCTGCATAGTTATATTTACTCAGTGGAATGTGAAGATAATTGCGTAAAAAGTGTTACCGTAGTAAACAAAAATGGGATAGCTACTTATAAAGCAAAGGTTTTTATTGATGCCACAGGGGACGGGGATTTAGCCGCCATGTGTAAAGCAGATTTCTGGTTTGGTCGCACCAGTGACAATCTAACTCAACCCATGACACTTATTTTTACTCTTGCTAAGGTAGATTTGGAAAAAGTAATAGATTATGTTTATCAAAATCCCGAGCAATTCATTTTAAATAAGAATTGCAATCTTCATGATTACGTAGCTGTCTCGGGGTTCTTCGACTTAGTTGTTAAGGCTAAAAATAATGGTGATTTATCAATACCTCGAGATAGAGTGCTATTCTTTCAGAGCGTACATCCAGGTGAAGTATTAGTAAATATGACACGAGTTACTAAACTTTCTGCTATTAATGTTAAAGATCTCACCTTTGCAGAATCTCTTTTACACGAGCAAATAAAAGAACTACTAAAGTTTTTCAGAAAATATGTACCTGGCTTTGAGCACTGCTATATAAGAAATATTGCTCCTATGATAGGCATAAGAGAAAGTCGTCGCATAAAAGGATTGGAAACCCTAACTGCCGATGATGTTATTCACAATTCATGTAGTGAAAGAAGTGTGGCAGCTTGCGCTTTTCCAATTGATATTCATGATCCAGCTGGCAACAAACTTAATTGGATAAGAAAAGAAAAAGAATGTTGCTATGATATCCCATATGGTGTTATGGTACCAAACGAAATCAAGAATTTGCTTGTTACCGGTAGATGCATTTCTGCAACCCATGAAGCATTGGCTTCAGCTAGAATTTCTGCAACTGCCATGGCGCTAGGTGAGGCTGCAGGATTAGCTGCTTCCCTTAGCATTAAGCAAAACGTTGATTTTGCTGACGTGAAAGTATCTGAACTTCAGAGCGCTCTTGTAAATCAAGGTGCAATACCGGGTAAGCGTTGGTTGTGAGCATAGTGTGGAATAAAGAAACGGTGAATGTGAAAATATTAGATTTTTGCCTTTGGTTGTCTGCGCCTATGTATGCTCGAATAGAATCTAGAAAATTGGAGCAGCTGTATAATGAAAGTGTAAAATACGGACAAACTTTGGCAAGTAAATATCCATTGAAAAATGAAAATATACAAAGTGAGCTTATAAATTACGGTGTTTCCGAAATACAAACTTTTCAAACATTAAGTCTGAAAAACGTCAGCGAAAAAGCATACTATGATATTGATACCAAACAAATAGTTTGGGATAATCAATTTGCCATAACTCTTTTTCAAAAAGATGATCAAGCAGAAGAACTGTTAGGGTCTGTGCAGAAGGTAGAGCAAGCTCTTCTCATTCATGAATTTTTCCATTTTATTGAGGAGAATTTCGAGATGCCCACTGATGAATTTGTATTTCCGAATTGCCATACTAATATCGCATCAATTTTTAGAGAAATTGCAGCATTCGCCTTTACCAACGTTGAGTTAGATAATTATATTTGCCAGTTTATTGATGTCTTATCGCTAAAAATTAATAAGCCTACGCAGTACAATGAGCTGTGCAGGCAATATCTTATAAGAGAGAAGGAAACTCATATATGAAAAAGGTAAATAAAATGGCAGTATTCTTGTCTATTATTTGCCTTGCAACATTTACGCCGACATTTACGGTTTTTGCAGCATCAAATAATTTTACGAATGCATCTATCCCTGAGGTCGTAGCAGATGAAAATTCTCCAAACTTAGAGCTTAAACACAAAATATATATAGAAAATTTTGCAGATGGAGTTGTGAGCGTAGTAAATAGTCAGGGGGAACATACCATAATCGGTAAAGTGTATCGCCCTGCAACATTAGCTAAAGAATCATCTGATGGTTTTTGGGCAGCACACTATGATAAAGCATCTGATGGGACTTTTTCATGTGTAACCGCAATTGGCGTTAATGCCCTACATTTAAAAGTTGGTCCTCGAGCAAGCTACGATGTTTTAAATCCTACTGCATGGAAACCAAAACAAATTAGTGTGGGCATAAATGAAGATTACATATACGCTGGCGGTTCTTATAGCAATTCAATGATTTATACATCGGTGCCTGGTGGAGTAAATATTTTTGGAGGCTCTACTGCGCCTTATGTAGGTAATCCAGTTAAATATCTAAACAGCAGCGGCACATGGGAGTCGCTAGACAATTATTATAATGGTGATTATAGCAAAGCAGTGCCCAAACGTTTACTGATTGAAGTGTATCAACCCATAACAGCTAATGGGACACTTGATTATATTGAGTTCGAAAACTGGGCTGCTGGTGATACGGTAGCAGGTGTTACTAAAATCAATAATGGTCGTGTCATGGCAAAGTACTCTAATGACACAATTAAACACATTGCGGATATTATTCAACGCGTGCAAGGAACAGGTCGCTTTGGAGGTAGTGAGTATGCTGAGGTAGGTCGTTTGCGCGCGGCACACCCAGGAGTTATCTGTTTTTCTACAAGTCCAAAAATTGGATTCACCAACAATGCAAATCTACGCGGTGGTTTTCAGTTTGTGCCTGCAAATCATGCTAAGTATTTAAATTATAATCTTTCTCAGGATTCTTTCATCGGTCGTGACCAATGGGGCATTATTGCACATATTGGCGCTGACCCATCGCAACTATATGATCCTAATTACATCATTAATGGTCAGATAACTTATGACCCGGTGTGGGAGGGCGTGGCACCTCTTTTTGCAGAATATCTTGCTCCGCGCCACATTCCAGGTAGCGTATCTACTTCTACCTATTTTGTAGTATCAAATGATTTTGGCAATACATGGAATGACTGTCCTAGCATTCAAGGAGTAACAAATGCAGACAATTCACCAGTAGCATCATGGACTAACATTAGATTATATGTAAAATATCCGAATTAACATGCAAATTTTAATCTCAATATTAAGATTACTTAAGTCTGCCTCAGTTAATAAATGCGAATTTTTAATTGGTTTAACTAAATGCGGCAGGAGCTTTTATATTTACTGAAAATTTCAGGGTACAATTCCTTATTGCAAATATATAGTAGAGCCAAGTCACAGAATAGATAATGAGATAAGGACTATTCTCCAGCAGAAGACGGTTTAGCACCTACAAACACATGAAAAAATTATTTAAGAGATAAAATATACACCATAATAAAATGGCAATAAAGATAATAGATTGTAAGCACAAATGTTTAATTTCTTTAGAACTTGATACTATCCAAGAATCTTCTGCCTCCTTGACTTTCTCGCCTTAATATGATATAAATTTTATTAATTCGTGCAATTGAGCGAGAAAGACTATGAAGGGAAGAGTAAGCAAGCAGAATAGGCCTAAAGAGAGCCGGAAAAGGTGAAAGCCGGTGCCGAAGACCTTGCTGAAGATGGCCCCGGAGTTTGGTCGTCGATATGTAGACGACTGCGGTGAAGGACCGTTATAATCCTTCAGGTATCGGAATAGTGGCTGAAAGCCCGTCTATTTACTTTATTCCCGTACTTGGCAAAGGCCTTTAATCAGGCGAATTTGGGTGGTACCGCGAGAATGCCTCGCCCCTTACTTTGGGGCGGGGCTTTAGTGTTATTTTCACAACGAATTTTGTTAGGAGGACAAAACAAATATGAATGAAAAAGTTTTTTATGTTACAACCCCGATCTATTATGTTAATGCCGAGCCTCACATAGGCCATGCTTACACAACTGTCATAGCTGATTTTTTAAATAGGTGGCACCGCCTTGCAGGGTATGATTCTTATTTTCTGACAGGAACTGATGAACACGGTGAAAAGATAGCTCAAGCGGCAAAAGCGGCGGGAGAGGAGCCCCAAGTTTTTGTAGATAGAGTGAGCAATCGTTTTAAAGAGGCTTGGAAAAAGCTGTGTATCGAGTATGATGATTTTATAAGGACCACTGAGCCCAGACACAAAAAGGTAGTCCAATACATTCTCCAGAAAGTATATGATTCGGGAGACATTTACTACGGAGAATACGAAGGACTTTATTGTGTAGGCTGTGAGCGCTTTCTCACCGAAAAAGAACTGGTTGACGGGCTATGTCCCGATCATGGCATGGCTCCTGAAAAACGCCGTGAAGGTAATTACTTTTTTAAAATGGAAAAGTATCGTCCGTGGCTCAGAGACTACATAAAGTCCCATCCGGATTTTATACGTCCTGAGGGTTACCGCAATGAAATTCTTTCGATTCTTTCAGAACCTATAGGAGATTTGTCCATTTCAAGGCCCAGTAAACGCGTATCCTGGGGAATACCAATGCCATGGGACGACAGCCATGTAACATATG
Organism: Tepidanaerobacter sp. EBM-49; assembly: GCF_001896645.1. NCBI lineage: Bacteria > Bacillati > Bacillota > Clostridia > Thermosediminibacterales > Tepidanaerobacteraceae > Tepidanaerobacter > Tepidanaerobacter sp. EBM-49. Next base: position 28,473 of record NZ_MPPE01000003.1, on the reverse strand, counting down.
TGTGGTTTGATGCCCTCATAAACTATGTTTCAGCTTTAGGTTACCCTGACGGAGAAAAATACAAGCGCTACTGGGAACATGCCTCACATCTTGTGGGGAAAGACATTATTAAACCCCATGCCATATTTTGGCCTACTATGCTTGAAGCAGCAGGTATTCCTATTTACAAAAATCTGAACGTAGGCGGTTTTCTCATGGGACCTGACGGCAGGAAAATGTCCAAAACTTTGGGTAATGTGGTAGACCCCTTTGAACTTGCCGACAAGTATGGAGCAGACGTTGTAAGGTATTATCTTTTAAGTGATATACCTTATGGGCAGGATGCCCCGGTGGGGGAAGCAAACCTTATTTCAAGGTATAATACTGATCTTGCCAATGACTTAGGCAATTTACTGTCTCGGACCGTTACCATGGTTGAAAAGTTTTGCGGCAGAACAATTCCTGCTCCAGGACCTAGAGAAAGTCTTGACGAAGAATTGATAAACATGGCAGAAAACTTGCCTGAAACAGAAGAAAATCTTGTAAACAGCATGCAGCTTAATGCAGCTATTAAAGAAATCTGGAAACTTGTAGGAAGAGCAAATAAATATATAGATGAAACTTCACCTTGGAGCCTTGCTAAGGATCCTGCAAAAAAAGAAAGACTTGATACAGTGCTTTACAATCTGTTAGAAATTTTAAGGATAACGGCTGTGCATATATCGCCAATTATGCCCAATATTTCTAAAAAGATTCTTGACCAACTGGGAATAACAGATGAAACTCTTTCCACATGGGAAAGTGTGAAAAAATGGGGAGGACTTCCTTCCGGTCTAAAAGTTTCGCGAAAGGAAATCATATTCCCGAGAATTGAAAATAATAAGGGGAAAGGTGAAGCACCAAAGGAAGACCAAAAGATGGCACAAGAAATATCACGGAAAGTAGAAAAGGAAGAAGGCGCCAATGTTATCTCTATTGAAGATTTTACTAAAATAGATCTTCGAATTGCAGAAGTTTTAGAGGCTGAAAAAGTAGAAGGCGCCGACAAACTATTAAAGCTGCAAATTAAAATAGGAAATGAAAAGCGCCAAATAGTGGCAGGCATTGCCCAACATTATACTCCGGAAGAATTGATAGGCAAGAAGATAGTAGTTGTTGCAAATTTAAAGCCTGCAAAACTCCGCGGCATAGAATCCTGCGGCATGCTTCTTGCTGCGTCTGACAGCAAAGGCCTTACGCTTGTTACTGTAGACAGAGACATAGATTCAGGGGCAAAAGTAAAATAATGTTCGGCAATATATAAAAACTTAGAGCCCGTCTGAGTTTATCCACAATTTTATGCACTTATCCACAGATTCTGTGGATAACTTGTGGAAATTGGTCTAATAACTTGTGGAAAACTCTTTTACAAGCACGAAAATCCTAAATTTATCTTGTTTTAGAGGGTAGGGACTATCCAAATTAACGCTTGTGAAGACGGTAGGTTTCAAGTTCAATGAAGCAGGAAATTCTGGCGGTAACGCTGGAAGCCTGCTGTTTCGTTGACGAGATGTTCACAAAGAGCGCAAATTGCGATATACTTAAAATTATTAAGCAGTATTTACTTTATCGGTATAGGCAATTTTGGTCTAAAGGAAGGAGAGGTAATATTGAAAGAGATAATGACAGGCAACGAAGCTATTGCCCGCGGAGCCTATGAAGCAGGATGCCGTGTAGCAGCAGCTTACCCCGGCACTCCCAGCACTGAAATACTAGAAAATATAGCTAATTACAAAGAAATATATTCTCAATGGTCTGTAAATGAAAAGGTAGCAGTGGAAGTCGCCGGCGGAGCGGCTATTTCAGGTTCAAGAGCTTTAGCAGCCATGAAACACGTGGGTTTAAATGTTGCCTCAGATCCGCTTTTTACTCTGTCTTATACAGGAGTAAACGGAGGTTTGGTAATTGTTACTGCAGATGATCCGGGACTTCACAGTTCCCAGAACGAGCAAGACAACCGCTACTATGCCTTACATGCGAAAGTGCCAATGCTGGAGCCTTCAGACAGTCAGGAATGCCTGGACTATACCAAACTTGCATTTGAGTTAAGTGAAGAATACGACACACCTGTCCTGCTAAGGACAACTACAAGGGTGTGCCACAGCAAATCCCTCGTTACACCTGGAGTTCGTAATGATCCGGGAGTTAAAGAATATAAAAAAGATGCAAAGAAAAACTGCATGATTCCGGCTTTTGGCAAACTAAAGCATTATGTGGTTGAAGAAAGACTTGCAAAACTTCGTGAGTACAGCGACAGATCTCCCTTAAATCGAATAGAATGGGGAAATCGCAAGATAGGCATTATCACAAGCGGCATTTCCTATCAGCATGCCCGGGAAGTTATGGGTGATGACGCCTCCTATTTAAAGATTGGCTTTAGTTATCCCCTTCCCGCAAAGCTCATCAAGGAATTTGCAGATGGTGTAGATACTCTCTATGTTATTGAGGAAAACGATCCATACCTTGAAACATTTGTTAAGTCTTTAGGCATTAAATGTATAGGTAAAGAAGTTTTTCCAATATGTGATGAGCTTAATCCGGAAATCATTGAAAAAGCACTAAAACCCGAAAAAACCAGAAGCACATACACTTTGGACGTATCAATACCTGCACGGCCGCCGGTGCTTTGTGCCGGATGTCCTCACAGAGGAATATTTTATGCTCTAAAAAAATTCAAGGATATAGTTGTAACAAGCGACATAGGCTGCTACAGCTTATGTGCTATGCCTCCCCTTGATTCGGCCCATACCATGATCTGCATGGGAGCCGGTTTTTCTGCCGGAATAGGGTTTGACAAAGCTTTTAAACAGGCGGGAAAAAATACGAAAGTTTTTGGATGCCTTGGGGATTCCACCTTTTTCCATTCAGGGATTACAGGCCTTGTAGATGCTGTTTACAACAAAAGCAATATTGCCATGATAGTACTTGACAATAGAACTACGGCTATGACCGGACACCAGCCGAATCCCGGTACAGGCGTGACTTTAAGCGGTGAAAAAGTTCCTCCCGTGGATGTGGTGCAGATTGCAAAAGCCGTGGGAGTTAAGGATGAAAATATAAAGGTCATAGATCCTTACAATCTTGCCGAAACTCAAGAAGTGCTTCAAAAAGCCTATGATGCTAATGAACCCTTCGTAATTGTTTCAAAGAGGCCCTGCGCTCTGCTGAAGGAAGTTCAAAGGGAAAGAGCGAACTTAAAATGTAAGGTAGTTCCGGAAAAATGCACAAAATGCAAGATGTGTCTGAGGATAGGATGTCCTGCTATATCTTTTAAAAACGGAATAATATCTATAGATCAGAGTTCCTGCAACGGATGCACCCTTTGCAAACAGGTATGCAGGTTTGATGCCATTGAAAGGGTGGGTGAAGAATAATGACAAAAAGTTTTCTACTGGCCGGTGTAGGCGGACAAGGCACTATACTTACTTCTAAGATACTTACCGAAGGATTAACACAACTGGGATTTGATATAAAAATGTCAGAAATCCATGGAATGGCTCAGCGCGGTGGAACCGTCACCACCCACATAAAATTTGGCGAAAAGGTTTATTCGCCCATTATCACTTCGGCGGAAGCTGATGTAATACTTGCCTTTGAAAAACTGGAAGCAGCAAGACATTTAAGTTACTTAAAACCCGGCGGAACTTTAATAGTCAACGATTATGAAATCTATCCCATGTCGGTTTTAACAGGGCAGGTAGAGTATCCTGAAAATATCTTGGATATTCTCAAATCAACGGTTCCGAATACTGTTGTCGTAAATGCGTATGATATTGCAAAAGATGCAGGCAGCGTAAGAGCGCAAAATATTGTTTTGCTTGGAGCAGCAGTAAAAATACTGGGTATAACAGATTTAGATTGGGAGCAAATTATAAAGAGCTACCTTCCTGAAAAATTTCATGAAATGAATATCAAGGCATTTAATGCAGGAATGCAGGAATGCAGGAAGCATAAAAGGGGCTGAAAAATGTTTGTAGATATACATGCCCATTTAGACGATGAGGCTTTTGATACTGATAGACAGGAAATGATTAAAAAAATAGAAGAAGCCGGCATTATTGTCGTAAATGCCGGCTCTGATATGGCATCTAGCCGATTTTCCGTAAAGCTTGCGGAAGAATTTGATTTTATATATGCCTGTGTTGGCATTCACCCCCACGAGGCCAAAAAAGTCGAAAAAGATTATCTTACAGAGCTGGAGGAACTTGCAAAATCTCCTAAAGTAATCGCCATAGGCGAGATAGGTCTTGATTATTACTATGGCAGCAGTGAAAAGGACGCACAGCAGAAGGTTTTCAGGGAACAGATAGAGCTTGCAAAGAGTCTGAACCTTCCGGTAGTAGTACATGATCGAGATGCCCACAAGGATACGGCTGATATATTAAAAAATATAAAGCCTGAGCGCGGTCTGATGCACTGTTACTCCGGCAGTCTTGAAATGGCTCAAGAGTTTATCGAAATGAATTTTTATTTTTCTTTCGGTGGAGTGATAACCTTTAAAAATGCAAAAAGGCCAAAAGAGGTTGCGGCAAAACTACCATCTGACAGGATTTTACTTGAAACTGACTGTCCTTATATGTCTCCTGAACCTTATCGCGGAAAACGCAACGATCCTACGCGCATCCCCATCATCGCCGCCCAAATGGCTGCTCTTAGAGGAGTAATGTTGGAAGAGATAGAAAGGATTACTTATTCTAATTTCAATAGATTATTTATTACACGTTAATTTTTTTTGAATTCGGCTAAAGCACTGTTTATTGTTATTTTACAAGGATTGTGTTAAAATAAGGTTTGTTATAATATTACTTTTTGTAAGGCTTAATGTTACTGGATGGTGTAAAATGATAACATATGAATTAGGAAATGCATTATATTTGAATATTACTAACAGATGCACGAATAACTGCAAGTTCTGTATAAGGCAGTATAGTCCGGGAGTAGGGGACTACAACCTGATATTGGACAAAGAGCCCACGACTAAGGAAATTATCGAAGCCATAGGAGACCCTACAGGATATAAGGAAGTGGTGTTTTGCGGATACGGGGAACCTCTCTTGCGGCTGCAGGTAGTGGTGGATGTAGCAAAATACATTAAAAAGACTTATCCCGCTACCCCTGTAAGAATTAACACAAACGGCCAGGCAAATTTAATTTATAAAGAAGATGTAACTCCATATTTTAAAGGAATTATCGATGCTGTTTCAGTTAGTTTGAATGCGGAAAATGCAGAAAAATATAACGAAATATGCCGGCCTGAATACGGAGAGGATGCCTTTTATTCAGTGCTTGAATTTATCCGAAAGTGCAAGAGCCATGTTCCGTATGTTATAGCTACGGTAGTAGATATACCTGAAATAGATATTGATAAATGCCGCAAACTTGCCGAAGAATTAGGTGTTGAATTTAAAATAAGGCGCTTTGAGAAAAAGATAGGTTGACCTATCTTTTTTGCTAGACGTGCAAAAGTTTTCTAGGAGGAAATAAGCATAGATACAAAAAATATAATGAAAAAATACAATATAAAAGCCGACAAACGGCTGGGGCAGCATTTTTTAAAAGACGAAGAGCCGCTTTTCTCTATGCTCAAAGCAGCCCAACTTACGCCTGAGGATAATGTTTTAGAAATAGGACCGGGTTTGGGCGTGCTGACACTTGAACTTTGCCGCATTGTAAAAAAGGTTGTAGCCGTTGAAAAAGACAGGCGCTTTGTGCCTATATTAAATGACCTGACGCAAGATTTCAAAAATGTTTGTATATTAGAGGAAGATGTGCTAAAATTGGATTGGAAAAAAATAAGAGAAAGCATTTTTGAAGGCGATTTTAAAGTAGTAGCAAATCTTCCCTATTATATTACGGCACCCATAATTATGAAGATTGTAGAAAACCGACAGTTTATACCTCTTGCAGTAATAATGGTTCAAAAAGAAGTTGCTCATCGCCTGGCGGCATCTTGTGGCAGTAAGGACTATGGTATTCTTTCGATTGCGGTCAATGTATATGCCGATGTGGACATAATATGTGAAATAGGCCGCGGCTCGTTTGTACCGCCGCCGAAAGTAGACTCAGCCATAGTAAGGATAACCCTCAACAAAAAACCTCGCATATCTACTGATGAAGAGTTTTTCTTTAAAGTGGTTGAAGCAGCTTTTGGAGAAAGACGAAAAACCATAAGAAATTCTCTAAAAAGCAGGCTAAACCTTCTAGAATTAGACCAGAGTCACATAGACAAGGCTCTTGACACAGCCGGTATTAATCCTATGCGCCGGGGAGAGACTCTCTCCATTGAGGAGTTTGACAAATTAGCTGGAGCCCTTAAAAGAGCCCTTAATATGTCAAAAAATAATTAAATACTTTTACTATTTTTTGCGATTATGAGGATGTGACGATAGCTATGAATTTTATTAATCCTACAAAAGGCAAAATGTCTATAAGCAGGATGGTCCAAGATATTGTGGCTTTTATGGAAGAAGATCCCTCTGCAGAGTATAAGCTGATAGTAGGTACTGACTCGCAGTCCGGGGAAAATACTTGTTTTGTTACCGCCGTTATAATCCACCGCGTCGGAAGAGGTGCACGCTATTATTACTACAGAAAGTATATCCCTCACGTAAGAAATTTACGCCATAAAATATTTACAGAAACTTCGATGTCTCTTGATACGGTAACCCGATTAAAAGAAGAAATGATAAAAACCCGGTACAAAGACATGGATATGGAAATTCATGTAGACATAGGACAAAACGGTGATACGAAAGAGCTGATCCGAGAAGTGGTAGGATGGGTAATGGGTATGGGAAACGGCTACAAAGTTAAAATAAAACCGGATGCTTGCGGTGCCAGCAAAGTTGCGGACAGATACACAAAATAAATTTGGTATTGACAAACAAAGCCTGCTCTGGTAAAATATTTACTTATTTGACTTTTGCCTGTATAAATGTTATAATACATTCAGTATTGTGTTATAGCGAGGTGAGGCTATGGCTTCGGCAGATACATTGAGAAAAATCCGCAAGGATATAGAATCTCATGTAGGCGAAAGAGTAAGACTCCGGGCCAACCGTGGCCGTAAAAAGACCTTTGAAAAAGAAGGCGTACTCGAGCAGGTTTACCCAAATATATTCATAGTGAAAGTTATTGAGTCGCCCGAATTTGTAAGAAGGATTTCTTACAGTTATTCGGATATTTTGACCGATACAGTGGAGCTTACTATTTTAGACGATGAGGAACCTAACTTAAAATGCAACTCTCTTTAATCCCAGGCATGGGATTATTTTTTTATCAATTCATAGCTTATCACATACATTTATCCACAAATACTGTGGATTGTATGTGGATAACCTGTTAACAATGTGGATAAACTTGAAAATTTTAGTGTTTCAAGCAAGTTTTATTTATGTTATTATAATTATATCATCTTACTTTGGCAGGGTTTTAGGATTTTGTGCAAAATATATCATAATTGTGATGCTCTTTATCGGAGGTAGAAAAGTTTTGGATAAGTTGGATGTAGACGCAAAAGGCAAGATTAATCTTACGCTGGACGTGCTTTTCAAACGACCTGACGGTTATCATGAAGTTGAGATGATTATGCATACTATTTCATTAAAGGATACTGTTTCGTTAGAATTAATTTCTACTCCCGGAATAAAGCTAATTACAGATTATCCTAAGATTTTACAAAACGAAGATAATCTGGCATATAAGGCTGCAAAGCTTATGATGGAAAAATACAGTCTTGATGCAGGAATCCTAATTAAAATACACAAAAGCATTCCTATAGCGGCAGGCCTTGCGGGAGGCAGCACTGATGCGGCAGCGGTTATTTTGGGAATGAACGAGCTTTTTGATTTAAAAAGGCCAAAGGAAGAACTTGCACTACTTGGCAAAGAAATAGGGGCAGACGTTCCTTTTTGTGTAATGGGTAAAGCAGCTGTTGCAAGAGGAATAGGAGAAAAGCTTACAATGATAAAACCGCTTTCTGATGTGGATATACTCATTGTAAAACCGAAGTGCGGAGTTTCTACAAGAGAGGTATACAATCGACTGAATATAAAAAACATAAAAAGTCATCCGAATACCGATGCAATGTTAGAACATATTGAAAAGAGAAAAATTGACAAGGTGGCCTCAGGGCTTTGCAATGTGCTGGAAGAAGTTACTTTAAAGCTTCATCCTGTCCTTTGCGATATAAAAGAGTCTATGCTTCAAAACGGAGCGCTGGGAAGTCTGATGTCAGGCAGTGGCCCTAGTGTTTTTGGGATTTTCGAAAGTGCAAAAGATGCAGAAAAAGCAGCTGAAAAATTTTTAAGAAAAGGCAACGAGGTTTTTGTAGCTAAAATGGAATAAAGGAGGGAAGGAAATTGAGCGAGAGATTTCCTACAATAAAATTAGACAATTACAAGCCCTTGAGAGATTTGGTTTTTGAGGCTATGAGAGAAGCAATTTTAAGCGGCAGGTTAAAACCCGGCGAAAGACTGATGGAAGTTCAATTAGCTGAGGAGATGGGGGTATCAAGAACTCCGGTTCGAGAAGCTATACGTAAATTAGAGCTTGAAGGACTTGTGGTTATGGTTCCTCGCAAAGGAGCCTATGTATCGGGGTTTACCTTAAAAGATGCTGCAGAAGTCTTTGAAATACGCAGCAGTTTGGAAGGACTTGCGGCAGCCCTTGCAGCTGAACGCATTACAGATGATGAAATTGCGCTTTTAGACGAAGTTTTGAAGGAAATTTCTGAGGCTGTTGAAAAGGGCGATATTAATGAGCTGGTCAAAAAAGACGGTGAATTTCATCAGATTTTGTTTAGTGCTTCAAGAAATGACAGATTGACTCAGATGATAAACAATTTAAAGGAACAGATAGATAGATTCAGAGTTCAGTCTTTTACAAATCCCACTAGATTACAAAGCGTCTTGACAGAACACAAAAAAATCCTGGATGCGATAAAGCGTGGTAACGCTGAGGATGCGGAAAAACTTGCAAAAGAACACATTTATAAAGTAGAATACAATGTGATGGACATACTCAGAAAGCAGATGGACTTCGAGGAGGAACCATTATGAAAGCCCTTATTTTAGCAGGTTCACAGGAAGATAGTCCTTTAACTAAGTTTTGCCGCAACAAAGCGCTTCTTAAAATTTGCGGCAAAGAAATGATAAAATACATCATCGATGCGATGAGAGAATTGGACTTTATTGATACTATAGCAGTTGTTGGTCCTAAAGATGAACTAGTATCTCTTGAGGGTTTTGCAGACATCATTATAGACAGCGGCTCGTCTATGACTGAAAATGTCCTAAAAGGAGCTGAAGTTTTCCCTGATAGTGAATTGATTCTAATAGCGACATCAGATATTCCAATGATAACTTCAGAGGCAATACGGGATTTTGTAGAAAAAGCGCAAAAAGTAGATGCTGATTTTTATTATCCCATAGTTAGAAAAGAAATAAATGATAAAAAGTACCCCGGTGTAAAGCGCACCTACGTCAAAATAAAAGATGGCACTTTTACCGGGGGTAATATTGTTTTAGTTAAGGTAGATACAGTAAAAAGATGCATTAAGCAGGCTGAAGAATTCATGATATATAGGAAAAAACCTTTAAAGCTTGCACAAATCTTAGGCCCTGTTATAATAATCAAATTTTTAATGGGCACAATCACTATAAGTGAATTGGAAAAACGAGTGGGAAAGTTATTTGGTATAAAGGCTAAGGGCATCATCAGCGATTATCCGGAGATAGGGACAGATGTAGATAAAGAAAGCGATGTTGAGATTGCCGAAAAAGTGCTGTGCGGAGGGATTGCAAATGAGGCGCAGTGATAGAATTGCTATAATTTCCAAAATGCTTACAGAAAACCCCAATAAGGTTATTTCTCTTAATTATTTTTCCCAGCTTCTCGATGCGGCAAAGTCTTCCATCAGCGAAGACTTAGACATAATTAAGGATACCTTCGCTGTGATGGGTGAAGGTGAAATTGCTACAATTTCCGGAGCATCAGGTGGGGTCAGATACCGCCCTAAAAAGACAAAGGATGCAATTATAAAGTTTTTGCATGAACTTTGCAAGACTCTGCAGGATGAGAAAAGAATAATTCCCGGCGGCTATCTTTATATGACAGATGTAATATTTTCTCCTGAATATTCCCGCATAATCGGCGAAATTTTTTCACAGCTTTTCATCGAGTATAATCCTACACATGTCCTAACAGTTGAAACTAAAGGCATACCTATTGCATTGATGACCGCTCGAGCGCTGAATGTGCCAATGGTATCAGCTAGGAGAGACAGCCGTGTGACCGAAGGGCCGTCTGTCAGCATCAGCTACGTATCGGGTTCAAGCCAAAGGATACACAATATGTCCCTTGCAAAGCGAGCGCTGCCTGAAAGCGCAAAGGTTTTAATTGTGGATGATTTTATGAAGGGCGGAGGAACCGCACGAGGCATGATGGAACTTGCGGCTGAGTTTAAAGCTGAAGTTATAGGCACTGCCATGGTAATCACAACAGCTGTGCCTGATAAAAAACTGATAAATGATTTTGTATCGCTCTTGATTCTCGAGGGTATCGACATAAACGAGAACAAGGTTTACATAAAAGTGAACGATAAATTATTATAAATCTTTTTTATTTTAATTATTATTTTTCATACAGAAGGATTTTTAACTTTTGTATAGAAATTTTATCACAAAGGTATTAAAATAAGTTAGTATGTATTTGTTTTTTAATTAAAGTTCGACAACACTAAAACTTCCCAGGAGGTATCGCCAATGAATATTACTGATGTGCGTATACGTAAAGTACCAGAAGGAGGAAAGATGAAAGCTGTTGCATCAATTACTTTCGACAATGAATTTGCGGTTCATGATATCCGAATCATAGAAGGCGAAAACGGACTATTTATAGCTATGCCAAGTCGACGGACTCCTGATGGAAAATTCAAGGACATTGCCCATCCTATTAATTCTGAAGCCAGAGCAAAAATTCAAGAAACAATTCTAAAACACTATTACGAAAGTGCTTCTGAGTAGATTGCAAATTTTGAGGAGGTTATATTATGAAAGAATTTACAGCCGTCATTCTTGCTGCCGGTGAGGGCGTCCGCATGAAATCGAACATACCAAAAGTTATGCATAAGGTTTGCGGTAAGCCTATGCTGACCCATGTTATCAACGCAGCTAAAGGAGCAGGAGCAAACAAGGTAATTATTGTGGTCGGCAAAGATGCAGATAAGATAAAAGAAGCATACATAAATGAAGATGTTGAATTTGTTATTCAAGAAAAGCAAATGGGCACTGGCCATGCGCTGATGCAGGCTGAAAATGCTGTAAAAAATAGCTCTCATATTGTCGTGCTATGCGGGGATATGCCTCTAGTGACTGCAGAAAGCATAAAAGGCATGGTAGATTTTCACGAAAAAGAAATGGCCGATGCTACTGTTATGACGGCTAAAGTTTCAGACCCTACAGGTTATGGCAGAATTATACGGGAAGGTAAAAAAGTTTTGGATATTCGCGAACATAAAGACGCAACACCTGAAGAACTTAAAATAAACGAAGTAAATGCCGCCTTTTACTGCTTTAACACAGTAGATATTTTTGCTTCTCTTGCAAAAATACAAAACGACAATTCTCAGAAAGAATATTATTTAACAGATGCTATAAAAATTTTAAATCAGGAAGACAAAAAAGTTGTTGCATTTGAGCTTTCAGATCCGGAGGAACTTAATGGAATAAACGACCGCAAGCAGCTTGCAAAAGTCCAAAGCATCATGCAAAAAAGAATTATCGATAAGCTTATGGAAGATGGAGTAACCTTTATTAATCCTGATACATGTATGGTAGACTGTGATGTCAAAATAGGCAAAGATACTACAATATATCCCGGCGCAATGCTGGAAGGAAGCACTACTATAGGGGAAAATTGCTCTATTATAGGTCCTTGTAGAATAATAGATACAACCATAGGCAATGACTGTGAGATAGTTATGACGCAAATTAACAAATGCGTTATCGAAGATGGCGTAAAAATTGGCCCTTACACGAACTTAAGACCAGATTGCAGACTTTCACAAAAGGTTAAAGTAGGAGATTTTGTAGAGCTTAAGAACGCAAAAGTTGGCGAAGGAACTAAGATACCCCACCTGTCATATGTAGGAGATGCGGTACTAGGCAAGCACATAAATATTGGGTGCGGGACGGTATTCGTAAATTATGATGGATACAAAAAACACCAAACAGTAGTGGAAGATAATGTGTTCATAGGTTGCAATTCAAACCTTATAGCCCCGGTTACTCTAAAAGCAGGCTCTTTTATAGCTGCCGGTTCTACCATTACAGACGACGTGCCTGAAAATGCTTTGGGGATAGCTAGAGCAAGACAGGTAAATAAAACCGGTTGGGTGATAAAACGAAAACAAAAATTTGAGGGAGGAATTAGTGGCAATGGAAACCAGGCTTGAGGTTTTTACCGGCAATGCTAATCCGGGCCTTGCAGGAGAAATTGTAAAATACCTGGGTATACCTATAGGAGATTCTTGGGTGGGAACTTTCAGCGACGGAGAAATTCAGGTAAGGATAAAGGAGAGCGTGCGCGGCGCAGATGTATTTGTAGTCCAGCCGCTTTCATACCCTGTAAATGACAGCATAATGGAAATGCTCATAATGATAGATGCTCTCATGAGGGCATCTGCAGGCAGAATAACTGCCGTAATTCCATATTACGGTTATGCGCGCCAGGATCGCAAAGCCCGCTCCAGGGACCCTATTACAGCTAAACTGGTTGCTGATTTAATTACAGCGGCCGGAGCAAACAGAGTGCTTACGATGGATTTACATGCAGGACAAATCCAGGGATTTTTTGATTTCCCGGTAGATCATTTAAAAGCTATGCCGATATTAGCGGATTATTTTAAAAGCAAAGATTTGTCAGATGTGGTAGTTGTATCGCCTGACGTGGGCGGAGTGACCCGTGCCAGGGAGCTGGCAGATCGCTTGGTTACCCCTCTTGCCATAATTGATAAACGTCGGCCGGAACCTAATGTGGCCGAAGTTATGAACATTATAGGAAAAGTTGCAGGGAAAACCGTAATTATAGTGGATGATATGATTGATACAGCAGGAACATTAACACTAGGAGCCCAAGCCCTAATTGATAGAGGAGCCAAGGCTGTATATGCCTGCTGTACCCATCCTGTGCTTTCCGGCCCTGCCATAGAAAGGCTTAAGGCAGCTCCAATTACCGAAATTGTTGTTACAAATACAATACCACTGCGCGACAGCCAAAAATTAGATAAAATAAAGGTGCTTTCAGTTGCTCCGGTTTTTGCTGAGGCAATACTTAGAATCCATGAAAATAAGCCTTTAAGCACCCTGTTCGATGATTAAACAGGAACTTGCCTTAGATGCAAATGGTTAGTATAATATATAAGATGCTGTAAGGATAAAAGCTTAATGTTTTTTACTTTAAAAACTCAAAACAGATAGATAATGATAAAATAGAAGAAGGCGTGGAGGGATTACTATTATGGAACGTCCAGTTTTAACAGCGACAGTTCGCGAAGCCAAAAAAAGCGAAAATAATAAATTAAAAAGAGAAGGCAAAGTTCCGGCAGTTGTTTACGGCAAAGGATATGGCCCAGTAAATATCAGCGTGGATGAAAAAGAGCTTTTTAAGATTCTAAAAGAAAAAGGAGAAAGCTCCCTTATAAATCTTGAGCTAAATGGCGAAAGATTTCCTGTGCTAATAAAAGAAGTGCAGAGACATGTATTGAAAGATACCTTTGAGCATGTAGATTTCTTTAAAGTGTCAATGGATGAACAAGTTGAATACAATCTTCCTGTTATCCTTAAAGGCACGGCAAAGGGATTAAAATTAGGCGGAGTCTTGCAGCATCAAAAACACGAAATTACAGTAAAATCACTGCCTGATGATATGATCGAAAGCCTTGAAGTTGATATTTCTGATCTTGATATTGGAGATACTTTGACAGTAGGAGATTTGAAAGTCGACAGCAAGATTACTATTTTAGACGATCCGGATGAAGTTATAGCTTCAGTGCTTGCGCCTAAGCTTGAAGAAGCTGCTGAGGCTGCTGAAACTACTGAAGAGGCCAAGGAACCGGAGCTTGTCAGAGAAAGTAAAGAAGAAGAGGAAGAATAAGGGCGCATTGCCCTTATTTTTTTCTGTGCGGGAGGATTGTAAGTTGTTTTTAATAGCAGGTCTGGGCAATCCCGGTAAAGAATATGAAGATACGCGCCATAATGTAGGATTTATGGTGCTGGATAAAATATCTGAAAAATTAAATACATCAATTAATAAAGTTAAATTCAAGGGTTTAATTGGAGATGCTATGTATAAGGGCGAAAAGATTCTGCTTTTAAAGCCCCTTACATTCATGAACCTGTCAGGTGAAAGTGTAGCAGATGCTGCAAGATTCTATAAAATACCTCTCGAAAACATTATAATAATTTATGATGATATGGACCTTCCTACAGGCCGCATAAGAATAAGACCTGAAGGAAGCAGCGGAGGCCATCGGGGGATGGACTCAGTAATATATCAGCTGGCATCCGACAAAATCTGCCGAATTCGCGTAGGAATAGGCAGACCTGATGGCAGGAAAGATCCGATAAACTATGTTTTAGGCAAGTTTCAAAAAGAAGAGGCGGAGGATATTAAGGCGGCAATAGAAGCAGCAGCAGATGCCGCTCTTTGTATAATATCAGAAGGCGTGCAGAAAGCTATGAGCATTTACAATGGCTTTGATGCAGCACAGGACAGGCAAAAAGGCAAAGGAAGTGACTTATTTGACAAATAAAGAAAAGATATATGAACTGGTAAAAAAAGACACAACCCTTGCGAATAACCAAAAAACTCCTGATACCATCGGTGTTACAGCTGAAGAAATTTCCAATGCCTTGGGATTAAAGCGCAACTATGTAAGCTCCCTGCTTAATGAACTAAATCGAGAGCAAAAATTAATAAAGGTAAATACTCGACCGGTGCACTTTATAGATAAAAACATTTTTGAGGAGCGAACAGGAAAAAATGCTGCCGAAAATCTAATTTATGGAAGCTTTGAGGAGCTTTTTGAAGAAAACTCACAGACAAAAGAAAAAGATCTCTGCAACGTGCATTTAACCGGACAAAACCCTTTTTCAAAATTTATAGGGTTTGACGGCAGCATAAAATATCAGATTGAGCAGTGCAAGGCTGCAGTAAAATATCCTCCAAACGGTATACCGATACTAATAAACGGTCAGACTGGCACAGGAAAGAGCTTTTTAGCTCAGCTTATGTTTGAATATGCCCTGCAAAACGAAATTATACAACCGGAAGCGCCATTTTTAATTTTTAACTGTGCAGAATATGCAAATAACCCTGAGCTGCTTTCGGCAAACCTATTTGGATATGCAAAAGGGGCGTTTACAGGGGCGGAAAAAGATTTTAAAGGAATAATAGAACAGGCAGACGGCGGCTACTTATTTTTAGATGAAATTCACAGGCTGCCGCCTGAAGGCCAGGAAAAGTTGTTTCTGTTTATGGACAAAGGCATATTTCGACGCATGGGAGAAAGCAGCGGATGGAGAAAGGCTAGTGTCAGATTTATCTTTGCAACCACCGAAAAACCCGAAACATTTTTACTTGATACTTTTTCAAGGAGAATCCCTATAGTAATTACTATACCGTCTCTTAAAGAAAGGCCGATTGCAGAAAAAGTACAGCTCATATATATCTTTTTTAAACAGGAAGCGCTGTCTATTAAAAAAAATCTACGCATTAGCAAGCAAGCCTTGAGAGTTTTGGTAAATTCTGATTTTAAAGGCAATGTGGGGCAGCTTAAAAACGATATAAAACTTGCCTGTGCCAGAGCTTATAACGATTATTCCAATAAAAACCAAGCAAGAGATTGTATCGATATTAATCTTATGATGCTTCCCGAGCATTTATCCCACAACTATATAACAGATGAGAACATCTCGGAGAGCACAATTTCTGAAATGTTAACAGATGATCTTATTATTAAGGCTTCGCAGGATGATTCGCCGGATGTCTTCTCCCTAATCAATAAAAAACAAGCCGAGACATATAAAATATTCTTTAATGATATTATCCAGCTTTCAAAAGCTCTCCAAGTTGAAAGCAATCGTGATGCTGTTTTGGATAAGATTGCAGTTGTAATAGATGACTTTTTTGATTATCTGATATTAGGAAGCATGAAGCCATATGCCGCAAATGATACGAGGAATATAAGGTTTGATACGATTTTGGCAGCTGTCCACAATGCTTTCGGAATAATAAAAAATAAATACAATCTTAGATATTATGACAATGTAGGATACAAAATCGCGGGTTTTATAAATCAATCTATTGAATATCGCTATTTAATAGATATCAACGGATATGATGTTAAATCTAATAAATATCTTGAAAATATTAAGCGCCTTTTTCCGGAAGAATGCGGAGCATCTGAAAAGATTTCAGACTTTTTAAGGACAGCGCTTGATATATCTTTGACGCCTTTTGAAATTTATATAATAACACTTTACCTGCTCAGCATGAAGAAATCAGAAGTTCCCAAAAGACCCAAGGCCGTGGTGATAGCTCATGGATTTTCAACGGCAAGCAGCATAGCTAACGTAGCCAATCACCTGTTGGGAGAAAATATTTTTGAATCTTTCGATATGCCTATTGATGTTAGAACCGAAGAAATCGTAAAGAAATTGAAACAATATATGCAAGAAGTCAATACATCTTACGGCATAATTATTCTAGTGGATATGGGCTCACTTGAAGAAATATATGAAGGCCTTGAAAGCATTTCTGATGGAGTTATAGGCATAATAAATAATATCACCACTCAACTGGCTTTAGATGCAGGCAGTCAAATCTTACAAGGTTTAAGCGTTGAGGAAACGATAAGTAAGGTAACCGGCAATCACCGCCTAAACTACAAGCTCATAAAACCTACAGCCAAAAAGAAAAAAGCCATAGTTACCACCTGCATTACCGGAATAGGCACTGCCATGAGAATTAAAGACCTTATGGTAAAAAGCCTTGGAGAGTATTCTAACCTGCTTGAAGTAATTCCCGTAGACTATCTGGAATTAAAGAACAAAGGGACAAAAGCAGGCACATTAAACAGCTTTGATGTGATTGCAATTATAGGAACAAAGAATCCCGACGTAGACTTTGCGCCTTATTATTCACTAGAAGATATTATATCGGGCAAACGAGAGGAAGAGTTTGGAAAATTGTTTAAAAACATTATTCCGGAAGACGGGATAATGCAGCTAAACCAATCTATAATTAAGTATTTTTCTCTGGAAAACGTATTAAAACATATAACTATCTTAAATCCAGACAAGATACTTGACCATGTAGAAGCCGCAATTGAAATCCTCCAGTATGAATTAAAAGTTAAGTTTACCAATGATATAAAAATATGTTTATACGTTCACGTAAGCTGTTTAATAGAAAGACTTGTTACAAAAACGCAGATTGGCGGTCTCGATCCGGAACTCTTGTTTAATTTCGAAAAACAAAACAAAGATTTTATCGAAAATGTAAAGAAAAGTTTTAAAGATATAGAAAAGCTTTATAATGTAGATATTCCACTATCAGAAGTGTACTTTATCTATTTAATGCTGGAAGGCAAGTTGTGACAACAATAGTGTAACTAGTTTATGAAGCAGTGTAAGCATAGTTTCATCATAGGTTGTATTAGTGTAACTAAATTTTAATTAAATATTTAAACTCGCTATCTAGTTTCTAGATAAGTTAAGGGATAGCGAGTTTTTTATTTTAGCTTATACTAGTTGGCATAGATCTTGCAAAACAATATTATAGTAAGAAAAATATTATTAAATTGGTTAATGGCAAGAACATATAGACCGTTAATAATGAAATGGAGGATCTTATTATGGCCGTTAAGGAAACAATGATGGATTATATCAAAGAAACTTCTATAATTGGCAAGGCAAATACTGAAGCGGCAGAGGAAATTGTAGCTCCTTTGGTAAATGAATTTTTAAAAAGAGAGTACAAAAATATAGTAATAATTGCATCAGGTTCTTCTAACAATGCTGCTACTACCGCAAGATTATATATGGAAAAAAGTTTAAACATGGATGTGAAAGTAGTTACACCCTTTACGTTTGAACATTATGATCACCGTTTAACAGAGGATACCTTTGTATTTGGAATAACCCAAAGCGGACGCAGCACAAATACAATTTCAGCATTAGAAAAAGTAAAAAAGTTAGGCAGAGAAGCTATAGCGCTAACCGGTTTTCCTGAAAGCGAGGTTAAAAATCACTGCGATGTTGTGATAGACTTTAAAGTCGGGATAGAAACTGTGGGCTATGTAACAAAGGGATACGTAATGACAGTCCTATATCTTACGCTTTTTGCCCTTATGGCATCTAAAAAACTTAATTTAAAAACGGAAAATGAAGTCGCAAAAGACATAAAGCAAATCCTTGACGCTTTTTCGATTCATCCCGAGGCCGTTCAAAAGTCAATTGAATTCTATAATAAACATAAAGAAATTTTTACCAGAATGAAACGCTTACAAATATGCGGCTACGGGCCAAATTTTGGCACTGCCGTGGAAGGAGCTCTAAAGATAAGCGAAACTTTTGGGATACCTGCCAGCCCTTATGAAATAGAGGAGTTTATGCATGGAGGATATTTAGAGCTTACACCTGAGCATGTGGTTGTATTAATCAATTCCGGCGGTGCAGGGAGCCAAAGGACTTTGGAAGTTTATAATGCACTTCACATAATCACTCAAAATGTATTTATGATAGGGTCTTTCGACCTACCTGAGGAAGATAAGATTTTACGCATAAAACACAATATAGATGAATGGTTCAACACTTTATTTTTAGTTGTCCCATTTCAGGTGCTTGCCCATATGATATGCACAGATCTTGATATTTGGGGTAAAGCTGAAGAAATTATTAAATTTGAGAATGCAATAAAGAGCAAAACCGAAAAGCCTGACTACCTTCAATAAAAACTGAATGTGCATGTTAGATTCGCTAAGCAATTAAGCAAAAAGTGTAAAGAAATTTAGAAAATTGTTCTTTATGCGAAAGTTAATAGTTGAAACTTCTAAAAAAATCAGATATTGTAACTTATAAGCGATGCTGTATGGTAGTGGTATTTAAAATCAATAAATAAAAGAGGTGAAAGAACGCGGTGATAGGCGTAATACTAACAGGGCATGGCAATTTTGCGACAGGAATGGAAAGTGCGGCTCAATTAATTGTGGGGAAGAAAGAGAATCTTGTGGCTGTTGATTTTAAACCGGGAAGTTCTGATACTGATCTTAAATCTGAGCTTGAAAAAGCATTTGACAAATTGGCGTCCTGCTCCCATATTGTTGTTCTAACTGACTTGATGGGAGGCACGCCATTTAAGACATCAGCCATGCTGAGCGTAGAACACAAAAACTCCACAGTCACATATGGGGCAAACCTGCCTATGGTTTTAGAACTTTGTATGTCGATGGCGGATCCCATAAATGATATTGAGGATTTTATAGATAAAACTATACAGATTGGCAAAGAGCAAATCAACAAGTTTGTTTTTGATAAAATTCAAGGATCTAATAATGAGGATGAGGGAATTTAATCTATTTTAGCTTAGTAAGTTTAAAGAATCGGCGGTTAAGTTATAGAGATTCTTAATGAAAGAAGGCCGGGAGGAAAAATAATTGAAAAAACTTATTAAATCTACGCGAATTTATACGGAAAGGGGATGTATTGACGGAGGATTTGTTATTGAAAATGGTAAATTTAAGAAGGTATTCTTAAAACCTGACTTGCCGCATACTTTCGATGGAGAAACAATTGACTATGGAAATCAAAGAATAATTCCAGGCATAATTGAAATGCACATTCATGGC
This sequence comes from Tepidanaerobacter sp. EBM-49, assembly GCF_001896645.1. Classification (NCBI taxonomy): domain Bacteria; kingdom Bacillati; phylum Bacillota; class Clostridia; order Thermosediminibacterales; family Tepidanaerobacteraceae; genus Tepidanaerobacter; species Tepidanaerobacter sp. EBM-49. The sequence goes on along the minus strand of NZ_MPPE01000003.1, from coordinate 8,546 downwards.
TATATGGGCTGGAACGCTATGTCGCCCGATGTGAAAGAAATCAAAAAACTAAGCAAATCCCTTACAACTTGTGGTATTACAGGCTTTACTCCTTCCAACCATTATTCCTCAACTGTCTTTGACAACAATGCGGCCATAGCTCAAACAATGAACGAAAAACAAGAAGGGGCAAGAATTTTTGGAATTCATATGGAAGGCCCCTTCATCAGCAAAGAGCGCTTGGGCTCTGTGATGCCTTCAGAAACAGCAAATCCAGATTTAAACTTAATGAAAAAATACTATGAAACTGCCGAAGGAAAAATTACTACAGTGACGCTGGCGCCAGAGCTTGAGGGCATTTTTGAAATAATCGATTTCTTAGTTGAAAGGGGAATAAATGTCTGCTTAGGCCATACCAATGCTACCTATAGTGAAGCTATAACGGCAATTGATCGAGGAGCAATTATAACTCAAAAAACTGGCAATTGTATGAAGCCCATGCACCATCGTGAAATGAGTGTTTTAGGAGCAGCGCTTTTAGACGAGCGCGTTTACAATGAAATAAATTCGGATGGGGCGCACACGAGCATTGAGTTTTTAAAGCTGTGCTACAGATTAAAAGGGAAAAATAAGTTATGTATTATTGCAGACAATGGTGTTATGTCAGGGATGAAAAAAGGACGATATAATTTGCCGGACAGAGGGATATATGAAGTAGGATGCGACGGTTTGCTGCATATCAGCGACGGTACAATAGACGGCAGTGCGCTGCCTATGATTCACGGAATACGCGTTTGGGTTGAGAAAGTGGGCATTCCTATGGAAGAAGCAGTTCAAATGGCCGCGCTAAATCCTGCTCGCGTGCTAAAACTCGATCACAAAAAAGGCTCAATACAAGAACTTAAGGATGCTGATTTTGCTGTAATAACCGATGATTATGAGGTAGTTGCTACTTACGTAGAAGGAGAGCTTGAATATAATTTAAGTCAAAAAGGCTCATATGAGAACAAAGATATTTACGAATATCTGATAGAAAGTTATTAAAACCAAGAAGCAATCATTTTGTTTACAAGGAAGGAATATTTATGACAACACCTAATATAGTTTTTACAAGAATTGACAACAGACTAGTGCATGGACAAGTGGGCAATGTTTGGGTCAGACTGACTAAGGCAAACCTTATAATCGTGGTGGATGATGAAGTAGCAAAAGATCCTTTGCAACAGCAATTAATGAAGATGACCGCTGATTCTTACGGCGTTGGTATTAGGTTTTTTACTGTTCAGCAAACTATCGATACCATTTTTAAAGCATCTCCAAAACAGCACATATTTATCGTAGCCAAAACCCCTGCAGTTATTAGAAAACTAGTTGAAGCTTGCGTTCCGATAAAGCAGGTAAATGTTGGAAATATGCACTTTAGCGAAGGCAAAAAACCTTTAACACCATACGTATATGTGGATGATAAAGATCTAGAAGACATCAATTATCTAAAAAATAAAGGGATAGAAGTTTTTGCTCAAACTATACCAGATGACAAAAAAGTAATTCTTTGATAACAAATTTTTATTCTGCCTCAACCTTTATGTAAAACAGAGCAGAATAAAAAATAAAATTTAACAATATAAGGAGGGTTCTAGATGGAAGTTACTTTAGCTCAAGGTATTTGGATCGCAATAATGGCCTTTATCTGCGGCATAGACTTTTCTCTTGAAGCATTCTTCTGGTTTAGGCCGATTATTGCAGCGTTTTTTACCGGTATAATTCTTGGAGATGTACAATTAGGCTTGGCCGCAGGTGCAATTACAGAATTAGCCTATGTTGGATTACTAACAATAGGCGGTACTGTACCGCCAAACCCGCTAATGGCAGGAATCATGACAGTTATCATTGCGTACACCACCGGCAGCAGCCCTGAAGCTGCGCTTGCACTGTCACTGCCTTTTGCGCTTTTGATGCAGTGGATAAATATTTTTTACCATTCCGCATTTTCAGTTTTTCTGGTGCCTGTGCTGGACAGAAAAGCGGCTGAAGCTGATACAAATGGGTTTACTAGAGCTGTAATACTAGGAGCAATAATTGTTGGTCTGACGTACGCTGTGGTTACTTTCGTATCTGCATATGTAGCGCAAGAACCTATTGCTCGATTTGTTACCTCGTTTCCAACTTGGTTTGTTCACGGCTTTGAAATCTGCGGCCAGCTGCTACCAGGCGTAGGTCTTGCTTTGCTGCTTAGGACAATGTTGACCGGAGATAACGCGCCTTTCTTGTTTATCGGATTTTTGATGGCAACTTACTTAGAATTAGGAAATGTTTTGCCTGTTGCTATTGCTGGCACGGTAGCCGCTGTTTTGGTATATAAATCTGAAAAGAAGTCTGCACAACTTAGAACTGAAGGAGGTGGCCCAGATGAAGGAATCTAGTAAAAAATTAACACGAAAAGATATTGACAGAATGAGCCTGCGTTCTATAATCCTACAAGCTGGTTTCAACTTTGAAAGAATGCAGGCCGGTGGATTTACGGCCTCGATGTTGCCGGCTATCAAGAAAATTTATGGAGACAAAAAAGAAGAAGTATCTGAATTTATGACCTATAATATGGAATTTATGAATACAGAGCCTCATATGGCCACGTTTTTAATGGGACTTATATTGTCGCTTGAGGAGTCCGGAGAAGACAGGAGTTTAATTAAAAACCTAAGAAACGGATTATTTGGTCCTCTGGCAGGAATAGGCGATGCAATATTCTGGTTTACACTGCTCCCGATTTCAGCGGCGATTTGCAGCTCCATCAACCAGCAAGGTTCGATCTTGGGCCCGATTTTATACTTAGCAATATGGTTTTTGGCAGCGATTTCCAGGATATGGTTTGGACGTTTAGGATATTCTCTAGGTGTTAATGCGATACCAATGATTCAAGAAAATGCCAATATCTTAACTAAAGTTGCAGGTATTTTAGGAGTCACGGTTGTAGGCGGCTTAATCCCATCCTATGTAGATTTTAGTTTTAGGCCGGAACTTAAAATTGCCGGGACAGTTGGAGTGCAAGACATATTTAATTCTATTTTGCCAAATCTATTGCCATTGGGTTTTGTCTTTTTACTTTACTATCTTATAAAAGAAAAACGTATGAAGACAATAAATTTGATTTTGTATATAATAATTTTCTCTCTTATAATGTCGTTGTTAAACCTAATGTAAGGTGATCGTGCTTTAAATAAGAGGAGGCTTGTAAACCTCCTCTTATTAACTAAATAGACTTTATCCGAGAAAGGAAGGCAATAAATTATGCTGTTAGGTTTTGATGAAGAATTTTTAAAAGAAAGAAATGCATATATTACAGCAAGCGCAATTGCGAGTCAGCCTAAGGCATGGAAGGAACTATTCGGGTATTTAATAAAAAACAAGGAAGACTTTAAAAAGTTTCTAGACCCAGTATTTCAGACTAAAAATGTGAAGATTATATTGACAGGAGCCGGCAGTTCAGCGTTTGTCGGCGATTGCAGCGCAGGATATTTGCGCAGAGCTTTAGGTCTAGACGTAGAATCCATTGATTCTACGGACATTGCAGCGGCTCCGGAAAACTATTTTTTAAAAGATAGGCCTACTCTTTTAATATCCTATTCAAAATCAGGCAACAGTCCGGAAAGCTTAGCTGTAATACAAGAAGCTCAACAACTTATAAACAATATATATTTTCTCAATGTTACTTGCAATAAAGAAGGTCAGTTAGCAAAGATGAAAATTGGTCAAGAAAGGAGCATGTCGCTGGTGCTGCCAGAAGAGGCCAATGATTCAGCTTATGCTGCGACAGTCAGTTTTACCACTATGCTCCTTGCAAATCTGCTGCTCCCCTATCTGGTTGATAAAAAATGTGGCGCAGACGATATATTGCAAATTCTGGTAAATGAATCTAAAAGAATACTCAATGAAGACTGCGATAAGATAAAAAATATCGCGGAAGAATCCTATGATAGACTGCACTTTTTAGGAAGCGGTAGTTTAAAAGGCTGCGCAAGAGAGGCTGCCCTTAAGTCGTTAGAATTAACCCAAGGGACAGTTAATGCGACATATAGCAGCTTTTTAGGCTTAAGGCATGGACAAAAATTTGTAATAAATGATAAAACGATTCTGGGATGCTTTGTATCAAATAATGCTTATACTCAAAAATATGATTTAGATCTCATAGATGAGATAAGCCACAATAAAATGTACAAAGGGAAAATTCTACTTTTTGAGCCAAAAGCTTTGAGGACCGAAGAGGCCGATTATGTGGTTTCGCTGGAAAACAAAGATATTAATAATCTAGACGAGGCTTTTTTAACCTTGCTTTATGCTTTATATGCTCAAATGCTAGGACTTTTTAAATCAATCAAACTAGGAATAAAATCCGACAACTTAGATCCTGCATTTTCTATCGAGGAGCAGGCTTATGGTGTCGTGGGAAAGTTTAAGATATACAACTTGTGAAAGCAATAAAATTAGTTTAAGAGGTGGCTTGCTTTAGACATGACTATAGAAATTTCTTCTTCATTAATGTGCGCGGATTTATTGAATTTGGAAAGCGAAATTTTAAAACTGGAAAAAGCCGGAACTGATATGTTCCACATGGATATAATGGATGGACATTTCGTAAATAATCTGGCACTGAGCATTGACCTTTTGAAGGCTATCCGAAGTGTATCTACTACTCCCTTAGAAGCACACCTGATGGTTGAAAATCCTTTAAATTATATTGAAAAGGCAAAAAAGGCCGGTGCCGATATAATAAGCGTTCATCTGGAATCTACACCGCATATCCATAAAGCCCTCAAAGAAATAAGAGAGTGCAATATGAAAGCAGGAATAGCAATTAACCCCGGGACGTCCCACCTTCTTATAGAGCCTTTATTAGAAGAAACAGACTTTATTTTGACAATGGCAGTAAATCCCGGGTTTGCAGGGCAAGAGTTTATAAAATCTACAGTTAATAAGGTATATAAAATAAATGAAATGTTAAAAGAAAATCATTTAACAAATATTAAGATAGAGGTTGACGGAAATATAAACTCTGAAACAATACCGCCGCTTTACAACGCAGGAGCAAGAATATTTGTAGGCGGTACATCTGGAATATTTTTTGGCGACAGAAATTACGAACGCAATATAGAAAACCTAAAAAACTCAATAAAATAGCAGCTTTCAAGTGATAATATTTTTTAGGCTTTCTATGTAAAATTTATTTTAAAAACTTAATGTGCCAGTTAGGCTTTTTCAGGAACAATTCCTAAAATAACCAGAACTACTTCTTTATTACAGCACAGACATTTTATTCATCATGCCCCCCCAAGTTCTAAGTTGCTTACTCAAACCAATGGACGCTAATCCACTCTGGGTAATAATTTCCATAGTAACCGGGCCCGCCTCTTAAGCCCCGCAAAATCTCCACCGCCTCTTCCGGCGCATTTATCGGCTGTAAGTAAAGCGACCCTTGATCGTAGCGCTCCAATCGCAGAAAGATAATTTCTTCTCCAGAGGGCGATGGGTTGGGAAAATAGTCGGCTGTATCGGCGGGTCCTGCTGTAACAGGCACGGCATTGCCATCATTGTCCAGCTTATAAATCCGCTGGCCGGGAGCCAAAGTCCCCGGCAAAATTTCCGATTGGTATAGGGTCTCGGCTTCGGGACCGCGGCAAAAGAGTAGTTCATTAGTTTTATTCGAAAGCCATATGGGTTGGGTATCCGCATAGCCCTTTTGACTGTAATCAGTAATCTTGCCGCTGATAAGATCAACTATTTCCAAGCGCTTGTTGAGCATGGCATCCCGGCCTCCGCCGGCAATATAGGCCAGTTTTGTGTTATCCGGGGAAAATGCCAGCCATTGGAGATAATTTAGACCGCCGCTCAAGTTAAAGGATTGGCCGGTTTTAACATTTAGCACGCCCGTTTCAACGCCATCGGCTGTGAGGGAGGCGGAATTCACTCCAAGATGATAGGCAAGGTAGCGACCGTCCGGTGACCATTTTAGACTAATAAAGGCCCAGCTATAAATGCCCTCAAGATCCACGGGTGCTTCATCTTTTAGAGTATAAAGCACAGTCTGCTCACCGGTAAGGTTTGCTTGCACCAGCGTAGGCGGTTGCTCTACGGTGCGCGGGAAAGAAATGGTTATGCTTTCCCCGCTCGGATGCCAAGCCAAAGATGGAATTGCAATGAAGTCTTCTTCCAGCAAGGTATTGACTTTGATTCCTTCCGCTGCAATATCGGCATATCTAACAATGCTCGCCGGAATGTAGCCATCAGCGCTGTCTTTCATGACAGTATAGGCTATCTTGTTATCCTTGGGAGACCATAGCGGGTCACCGTAAATAGGCTCCGTATCCACCTGACTTGCAGTCTTTCCATCAGCCCGAACCACCCATAAATAAGGGGGTGCACTTTCGCTGCTTGCATATTTATAGGCAAGCCATTCACCGTTGGCTGACCAGCCTATTAATTCCGCATAGCCTGACTCTGTAAGCTGCTTTGGCAGAACATTTCGTTTCCGCCCGTCAAGCAGCCACAAATTGCCTTTATCGGTATATGCTACTACAGCATTAAACGTCTCATCACTTATCCGTTCCGGTGGAGTGTGGCGCTCGCCTGTAATAATCTGAACCTGATAAGCGCTATTATCCCAGACTACAGTGACTCCTAGATTTTCCGCTACGAAGCGAAGCGGCACATAGAACGTGTCATTGATCAATCGAGGAGATACCGGGACGGAAACTGGCTCTCCATTTTTGCGCACTTCTCCCGTAGAAGGCCGAAAGAAAATCGTGCGTCCGTTTTTTTGAATCCAGGTTGTTCCCTCGGTCTCATTCCACTGAAAGCTGGCATTAAGATATGCAGCGAGCTCTTCTAATGATATTAAAATCGATTCATTGTCCCAACAAAGGGGCGATGCCGGTGACATAAGTTGACCGTCCACCATAAGCGTCGGTATCTTGACATCAGCTGTTACAGGCAGTGCTGCCGACATCAATACCATAAGCCCTGCCAGCAAAGCGGCAAAGCTGCGCAGTCCAGTTGTTTTCATAATAAATACACCTTCCCTTCTTCCTTATAATTATAACTTATTTACACAGAAATACACCTAGTATATTTAGACTCAATTCATGATTAAAAGTTCCGATTAGCGCAGAGAGCAAATGAATTGTCCTTCCTTCGAGGTTATTTTAATAGAAAGAACACAAAAATAACACAAAAGAACCGTCCGAGACCACTGAAAAACTAGCCTTTTTTATCCTGGTTTCATCAAAAAATATCAAAAACCAAGATTTGCTTTGGAAAATATAGGTTTTTTAAAAAACAAAATAAAAAAAGAGGATACTATTGCTGCTATCCTCTTTATATTTACCGCTATTGCGGCTAGTTTCGATTGTATGGACACGCTTAACAGACCGTATCCCCTTGCTCGATACAGCCCGTGAAATCGTTTAAGTTCGGCATTTTTGCCTTCGATAGAAGCTCTCTTTTTGTATTTTTCCTTAAACTCCTCGGTTTTTTGGTACTGCGATATTTCATAAAACTCCGGTGTATTTAAACCTACATTGAGAATTTTACGCGAACTTCTTTTGCAGCATTTATCGTGTATGGGGCATGCCTTGCACTGATTTATTTCAAAATAGTATTTGTAGGTTTCTTTTTTGTCTTTTTTAGATTTAAAATGCCTCCTTTTTTCTGTTATGTTGCCTTGGCTGCACTGCCACTGGTCGGAGTCTTTGTTATATGTAAATTCACTTTCATCGATTCTATAGACTGATTCGCTTACAGGTATATAGGCTTTTGCATTTATTTCTTTTATATCATCCAGTATGGGTTTTCTAAAATACGCTTTATCTGCATAAACTTCATCAATCCTTATGCCGGCTTTTTTTGTTTGTTCAAGCATTTCTTTTGTCTGGTTTCCGTCGGTATATGCTCCGTTCGCTGTTCTTACGCAAGTGATGATGCGTTCATCAGTTGTCATGGCAAACTCGGTTTTATAGCCGAAATAATTATGGTTTTTACTTTTATAGCCGACTCTTGCATCTTCGTCTATTAGCGAACGCACTCCTTTTTGATTTATAAACTTAGGGTCGTCTAATATTTCCTTAGCTTTGTTTATTGCTTCCTTGGTCTTTTGTTCATTTGCGGATATATTTTCGTTTACTTTATCTATTACAGTCTCTAAGTATTCTTTCATTTCGGCCTTAGCCTCTTTATGATCTTCAATTTCCTTGTAGGCCGGCGCTTCGGGTATATCTTCTAAGGTTTTTCCCGTTTCCTCTGTATATGTTTTAATGATCTTTTTTCCTAAATGTTTCATTAACCGTTCAGGGGTTTTCTTAATGGTATTTGCTTGTATATGGGTAGTATCTATGCTTACGCTGCCTCCTTCTATGATTCCCTTTTCTACACATTGTCTTACGATTTCTGTTATGATTTCGTCTAAGGTTGATTCCTCCAAGCGCTGGGTCCTGAATTTTGAAAGCAGGCTTTTATCCGGAAGGGCATCTTCAGGATTGAGGCCTAAAAAATACAGGTAGGCAAGGTTTAAGCTTGCT
>NZ_MPPE01000001.1:0-2786 GCF_001896645.1 Tepidanaerobacter sp. EBM-49 | reverse complement strand
TCATCCATATCTACTATTTTGTTGAAAAGTTCATCAAGCACTTTACCTTCCCCCTTATGATTGAGTAATGAAATTTAATGGGAAAATTGAAGATTGTTTAAGGTAGTTCAGCATCCCTCCTTAATTATCCAGCTCGTATTTACATGTCTTTTCTACTAGTATATAACTGTTTGACTGAATTGTCAACTGAATCGAAATTTATGGTTTTTTACTATTTGATATAAAATTGTCATTTATCATTTATACTAAATCATGCAAAATCAAACATTCCCACTGATTGAAGGTTTTGACTTCAGCTGCATTAAAGTATATACTACTGCACTTGCACCATAGATAACTGTTGCAACAAAAATCGGAAATCGTATTTCGCTGTTAATTTGTCCAAGCATTGCAATATAATATGTGGATACAAAACCTCCAAGATTCATAAAGGCCATCAAAACACCAGATGCCGCCGCAAAAGAAGCAGGGGAGACGATCATCCCGAGAATCATCATAATGGCGGGCATAATTATTCCAAATCCTATTCCGTCAAGTGTCATCCCTATAGTAAGTACTACAATATTGTTTGAGTAATAAACTATACCTGCTCCAATTGCAAGGATAATCAAGCCGATAGTAATTGTAAACTTAGAAGCTTTTTGATATAGTTTTCCAAAAATGCCGCCGGCTATCATACCCCCCACCGTAAACATTGAAAGTACTATACCAGCAGAAGCTGCATCACCTAAGTTATCAGTTATAATAATTGTCGACATGTTCACAAGCAATGGATAATTTAGCATCATTGCAATTCCAAAAAGAATTGATATTAGATACACAGAAGGAGGTATGCTTATTTTGCCTCTCTCTTCTCCTATTTTCTTTTCAGGTTCAGGCAACATCAGCATAACCATTATAAGGGGAATCGCTCCAAGGAGATGTGCTAGAAATGCATAATTCCATTTTATAGCGCACAGCACCCCTCCCAAAAGTTGCAGCACTATACCACCCAGATTCATAACAAGACCTGACATGCCAAGCATATTCGCTCTTTCCTGACCATCAAAAAGATTTAAGATTACAGCATTACCAAGAGGCATCAAAACGCCGAGCCCTATTCCGAAAAGTGCTCTTGAAATCAATATAGTTTTAAAATCGCTGATCCAGAACGGCGCAGCTCCTGCTGCCGTAAATAAAAGTGTCCCTAGGATTAGCAGTGGTCTGTAGCCCACCTGATTTCCAGCTATTACTCCTGCTATAGCTGTAGATGGTATTATGAAAAGAGAAGGAAGTGTTGATACAAGTAAAATGGTGCTAAAACCAATATCCGGAAATGCTTCAGCAATATTTTGTATTGCAGGCGTAATAGTCCCGATACCCATTGCAATGAAGAAAACTGACATTATAGCTATTGTTGCTTTTCTTTTATCCATCTTAATTCTCCCCTTATAAATAGAATGGGTAAATTTAATCCTTCGATTCCGGGTTGTTATTTACCCGGAATCGAAGTTATTCATATTAAAATTTAGATGATTTGAATGGAAAGTTGCATATAATATCAATATTCCTAATATTTTCCGTATTTTTCTACTGCATCAATTAGGGCACGAATATTTTCGAGAGGTGTTTCTCTTGGGGCGATTCCTATACTTGTAGAAGCTATATACCCACCACCGGGTTTGATATCTTCCATAAGATCTTTAACATATTCATCAATTTTTTCTGGAGTGCTTCCGATTATAAGACTTATAGGTATACCGCCCATTACGCAAGTATGGTTTTTTAATAGTTCTTTTGCTTTTCGTATATCTGTCTTTTCAAAATAGGCAATTCCCCATTTTGGCGGCAGTTCTAGGATTGTTTCCAAGTGAGGTTCATGTTTTCCTTCGAAGAATACCATAGATTTTATTCCTTCATCTGCAAGTCTAAGTATTACCTCCTTTAGGTATGGCCAATAAAACTCGTTGTAGAGTTTTGGAGATAGATATTCATTAAGGTGCAAGGGAATAAACGCAATATTTGCTCCCAACGGTTTCATCGCTAGAGCAATCTTCAAAATAGGTTCAATTAAAGCTTCGCAAGCTTTTTTAACTTTATCTGGATATTTTCTAACATCTATAAGGACATTAGTAACATCTCTGAGACCATCGCCTATCAAATCGAGTGGAGCCATGGCAAGTGTCAGAGGTATTGACGGCATGCCTATATTTGCTAAATCTTCAGCAACGCCCTGCATAAATGCCATAACGTTCCCAGATTCCATGCCCAATCTCACCCATGTTGCCATAGCTTTTCGCGGAGTTTCTAAATTACGACAAATTCGCGGCAATACTGTTTCTGCAATAAATCCTACAGGATCTTCTATCAGCTGATCGTATTCTTCCGGCTGCATGAAGGTTCCGCCGATAAATTGAGGTGAGCAATTCTCCGCAAGTTCTCTGCCGGGATATCGCGTGCACTTATCGCCAAGAATATCATGTGTTCTGCCGCTCATGCCAAACACAGTGCTAACTTCCGGATCATCGGCGAATGCATAGGTAAGCGGAGGCACTCCTACCCCCGTAAATCCCGATGCAAATGTCCAATCACACGGAAAATCCTTATTGAACTTTGCTAGGGCTTCTCGCGTCTTATTATAGTCAAAGCAAAATTCATAGTGGGTTATCCCTGCATAAGCAGGAATCACATCTCCTCCAACTCCCGACAGTGGCACTCTATCAGGTTCCTCTAAATTCATAGCAGCTTGTATTCTTGCAAGACGTTCCTTTGCAAGTTCGTCAGGACTTTTTGCACACATCTTTATC
>NZ_MPPE01000039.1:0-29346 GCF_001896645.1 Tepidanaerobacter sp. EBM-49 | reverse complement strand
TTAAAATCAATAAGTTAAAACAGATTTAATTTCTTTTGCTTGTTCTGTATAAGGTTGGCAGAGGTCTTACAAAAAAACCTAAGATTACTTGACGCGATCACATCTGCCTTTTATCATTGACAAACAATTTTGTTTGAAATAAAATAAAAAGAAGAGTATGTAAATACAAAGGGAGCGATTTCATTGCCGCATTACATATACGGTTTTTTAATGTCAATGGTTTTGGCATATTTAACTACACCGTTTGTAATGAAACTTGCTTGGAAAATCGGAGCAATAGATGTCCCGAAAGATGCCCGGCGAGTTCATAAAAAACCGATGCCTAGGCTGGGCGGACTTGCGATTTATATTTCGTTTATGGTAACAGGCTTGCTTATATTGCCGCTGGAACTTCCTTATGTCCGTGGAATATTTTTGGGAGGAAGCATCATTGTAATACTTGGAATTTTAGATGATATTTACAATCTTCCAGCAAAAGTAAAGTTGCTAGGCCAACTTGCGGCAGCAGGAGTTTTGGTGCTTTTTGGCGTTAAAGTTGAGATACTGACAAATCCTTTAGGCGGTATGATCATCTTAGGGAAATTAGCAATACCAGCGACTCTGTTTTGGGTGGTAGGTATAACGAATACTTTAAACTTTATTGACGGATTGGACGGTCTTGCAGCAGGGATAGCAGCAATTGCAGCTTTTACGATGATGCTGGTAAATTTGAGCCTAGAACAAGCGAATGGCGCTTTGGTGATGGCCCTTCTTGCAGGTGCTGCAATTGGATTTTTGCCATATAATTTTAATCCTGCAAAGATTTTTATGGGCGATACAGGTTCGATGTTTTTAGGATTTATACTGGCTGCTCAAGCTATGGAAGGCATGGTAAAGAGCGCTACTGTTATAGCTTTGATTGTGCCGATACTTGCGCTAGGACTGCCTATTTTTGATACTGTTTACGCAATTTTGCGCAGATTTGTCCATGGAAAGCCTATTATGCAAGCAGATAAGGGACATGTGCACCACCGACTTTTAGCAATAGGCATGTCTCAAAAGCAAGCTGTGCTTTATATGTACGTTATAAGCATATCTCTTGGAATATGCTCGGTAATCCTAGCTATGTTAGGCGTTAGGCAGGCACTGATAGCTTTTGCGCTACTCGCCTTTATGCTTTTGCTTTCTGCAAGACATATAAATACAACCTTGGAAGCTAAAAAAACAACTCATGGGATGTAAAGGAGAAAAAGCCATTGAACAAGATAAAGATTCTGATTATTTTTGGAACAAGACCTGAAGCCATAAAAATGGCACCATTGGTCCAGGAACTTAAAAAGAGAAACAATTTTTTTGACTGCACAATAGCAGTTACAGCTCAACACCGAGAGATGTTGGATCAGGTGCTGAGTCTTTTTAATATAAGAGCTGACCATGATTTGAATATAATGACCGATAAACAAACATTATTTGGCATTACGACCACTGCACTTCTGGGATTGGGAGAAGTGCTTGATAAGACAAAGCCTGACATGGTAATAGTACACGGTGATACAACTACCACCTTTGCGGGTGCGCTGGCGGCTTTCTACTATAAGGTGAAAGTAGGACATGTGGAAGCAGGACTTCGCACTCACAATAAATGGCTGCCTTTTCCGGAAGAAATGAACAGAAAGCTAACTGGTTCACTGGCTGATATACATTTTTCGCCAACTGAAACCGCAAAACGGAACTTGCTGGCTGAAGGCGTTGACCCACAAAATATTATAGTTACCGGCAACACAATAATAGATGCGCTGCAGACTACCGTCAAAGAGAATTTTGTTTTCTCAACAGATATTTTAAACAATATAGATTACACAAAAGAAAAAGTTATCTTAGTCACGGCTCATCGCAGAGAAAATTTAGGAAAGCCTCTAGATGACATATGCCACGGGCTTAAAAAACTGGCAGATGATTTTAATGACATTAGGATAATATATCCTGTGCATTTAAATCCTGCTGTACAGGATACTGTTTTTAACGTTTTAGCGGGTCATGAGCGAATATTGCTTTTAAATCCCTTAAATACCGATGAAATGCACAACTTGATGGCTAGAAGTTATATGGTAATTACTGATTCCGGTGGCTTGCAGGAAGAAGCCCCATCCCTTGGGAAGCCGGTTCTTGTTTTAAGAAATGAAACCGAAAGACCCGAAGCGGTAGATGCGGGAACTGTCAAAGTAATAGGAACAGAAATAGATACCATATACAAAGAAGCGGCGAAGCTTTTGACAGATAAAGCAGAATATGAAAAAATGGCAAACTCTATAAATCCCTATGGAGACGGCTATGCTTCCAGGAGAATTGCAGACTTTTTACTCTATTATTTTGGGGTTACCCAAAGCAGGCCTGAAGAATTTAGGTCTTGAATAATATGACTTATATAGTATAATAATGTTTATTAAGGGAACTTTTTAAGTTCCATATTTTTTATAAGTTCTCTCTAATATTTAGAAACAGGGGAAAATGTTACCTGTCAATGTGATAAAATTCACATATAATATTTTACAAAATTAAGAGGCATGATGGATATTTGGAAAGATCAATAATAAATAAAAGTCTCGCTAAACACTGCTTATCTGGTTTGAATTTAACATGCTCATGTTGTATAATTTATACCATGAAAGATTTTAAAAAAGGCGTCAAATATCTAGCGATCGCAATGCAAATAGGGATAGATATTGCTCTACCTATAGCAAGCGGCATATACATCGGAGCTTATTTAGACCAAAGATTTTCTACTGGTAGCGCATTTTTAATTTGCGGTTTTCTTCTAGGTTTAGGTTCGAGCATAGCAGTAGTTTACAGACTAATATCTTACCAGCTTGACAAGAAAGATGACGATAAAAAATAGCTTTCACTTCCTAAATAAAGCAAGAGGTGAGGTGAATCGTCAAATATTCTAAAATTTGCTATATATAACTGTATTATGATAGTTATATATAGCAGTTGACTGAAATGCGGTGAACATCTTAACAAAGAACTTAAGATGTTGATAATGCCAGATATTACCAAATTTGCCGCAATAATCATTCTATACAAGGAGGTGGGTAACTATTGAAAGAAGTATTAGAGGATATAAAAGCTGCGGAAGAAAAGGCGAGACAGATGATAGAAGAAGCCGAAAAAGAAGCAAAGGCAATCCTTGCTAAAGCAACCGAAAAAGGTGAGTCAATGTTGGAAGATGCTAAGAAGCAAGGCGAAGAGCAGAGACAAAAACTTATGCAGGATGCAGAAACTGAGGCGTCAAAGGTTGTTGAAGACCTCAAAAGAGAACATGAGCAGCAAATCAAGCATTTAAAAGAGACTGCCGCTAAAAAGGCAGACAAAGCGGCAGATATGATCGTAGAGAGGATTGTGAAGTTCCATGGCAATAGTTAAAATGGAAAAAATGCATCTTTTGGCCCTGAAAAGCGAACAAAGCAAATTAATGCAGACTCTTCAAAAAACAGGCATTGTAGAAGTGATTGATATTACAGAAGATGGAAACGAAGAAAAACAGGGACATAAAGAAGATAGAATCCGAGACGAAATTGCAAAAGAATTAGCGGAATTGGAAGCTAAGCTTAGCGATTTAAAGTTTGGTATTGATTTTTTAAAGCCCTATTCAAAATCTCCGAATCCTCTTATATATGGCAAGCCTGATGTAAAAAAAGATGAGCTGTCAGAGATTCTATCAGCTGAATCTAAAATTAAAAAAAGTCTTCAAGTGGTCTTTGATTTAGACAAAAAAATCGTGCACCTAAAATCTGAAGAATCAAAGATATTAAACCAAATAGATTTTCTTATGCCCTGGCAAGGCCTTGATATTCCCTTAGAGCAATTGGGCTATACGGATAAAGCTGCTTTTATGGCAGGCGTTATTCCACGCAAATCAAAGGATAAGCTGGAAGAAAAAATAGAAGAAAACTCTTTGTTGGCAGATATAAAAGTTATCGGCGAAAGGCGAGATGACTTGTATGTGCTTATCATATATCATATAAGCGGCAAAGAAGAAATCCAAAACCTTTTCAAAGAGTTTTCGGTCACTATACAAGATTTTATGGGACTTCAAGGAGCTCCTTCTGAAATAATAGAACAGAGTAAAAAAAGACTGGATGAGATACAAAAAGAGCGCGAAGCCATTAAGACTCAGGCTCAAGGCATGACTCAAGAGCTATTTAATTTTGAAGTTCTATATGACTATTATATGATTGAAAAAGATAGAAAGACAAATACATTGAAGCTCTTTGACACCGATAAATCCTTTTATTTACAGGCTTGGATACCTAAGGAGCGCAAAACTTACATAACAGAGATTATATCTAAAATTACAGACATGGTTTATGTAGAATTTACAGAACCGGAAGAAAATGATGATATACCAGTTCTTCTTTCAAACTCAAAGCTGGTTGAACCATTTGAAGTAATTACCGAACTTTATAGCCTGCCGGATCCTCGCGGAATCGATCCGAACCCTTATATGGCTCCATTCTACTGGATATTTTTTGGGATGATGCTAAGCGATGCAGGATACGGCATTATATTAAGCTTACTTACGGCTGTAGCGTTATTAAAGTTTAAGCTCGAAGGCTCAGGTAAGAAGTTTATAAAGATGTTTTTCCTCTGCGGAATATCCACAACTATCTGGGGCGCGATTTTCGGCGGTTGGTTTGGGGATCTTATCAAGATAAAGCCATTGTGGATAAATCCTTTAGACAATCCTATGGCTGTTTTAATAGTTTCATTTGCATTAGGCGTAATTCAAATATATACAGGGATAATATTAGAGGGATATAAAAACATTAGAGATGGTCATGTATTAGATGCCATAATGGATCAGGGATTCTGGCTTTTGCTTCTTACCGGTATTTTAATGTTTGTATTCCAGCCGCTTGCGGGAATAGCAAAGTATTTAGCTATTATTGGGGTAGTTGGTCTTGTATTAACTCAAGGAAGAGCGCAAAAAAACGTTCTAATGAAATTTGCTTCCGGTGTTTTAAGTTTATATAATATAACAGGTTATTTAAGCGATTTACTATCTTACTCCAGACTATTGGCCTTAGGCCTTACTACTGGTGTTATAGCTAGTGTTATAAATACAATGGCAAAGACGATAAGTGGAAGCATTATAGGGTTCATAATTATGATTTTAGTATTATTAGGCGGACACGTATTTAATATAGTAATCAATGCATTAGGTGCATATGTTCACAGCAGCCGTTTGCAGTATATTGAATTCTTCAGTAAGTTTTATGAAAGTGGCGGACGGGCGTTTGACCCCTTAAGAATTAAAACAACTTATGTTAAGTTGGAAGATTTATAATACTAACTTATTAAATACTAATTTGTATTATGATTTATAATAAATTTTGAGGAGGAATTGTAAATGTCGTTAACTTTTGGACAAGTAATAGCACTTATAGGAGCAGCTTTGGCTGTAGCCCTGCCTGGAATTGGTTCTGCAAGAGGAGTGGGCCTTGTAGGTGAGAGTGCCTCAGGACTTATTACAGAAGACCCAAGTAAATTCGGGCAATCACTTATACTTCAAGCCCTTCCCGGAACACAGGGAATCTATGGCTTTCTTGCGGGATTCTTAACAATCCAAAAGATTGGTTTGCTATCCGGGACATTGTTAGATATTACACCATTTCAAGGATGGCTGATATTCGCATCCTGTATGCCGATTGCCATAGTTGGCCTCATGTCTGCCATATACCAGGGACGTGTAGCCGCAGCTGCAATCGGTATAATATCTAAACGACCTGAAGAAGTAGCCAAAGGAATAACTTTTGCCGCTATGGTTGAGACGTACGCCGTGCTTTCGCTACTTGCAACCATACTAATGCTCTTTGGCATTAGTATATAAGGGAGTGTCTTGCCGTGGAGGGTATTGCAAGAATAAAAGAGACTATATTAGAAGAAGCAAAACAAGAAAAAGAAAAAATTATTAATGAGGCGAAAACGCAAGCAAAAGAAATAGAGGCAAGGTATAAAAGCCAAGTCGATCAAATACTTGGCAGCATATTAGAAAAGGCAAAAAAAGCGGCAGAAGAGAAAAAACGCAGAATAATTTCCATGGCTGAACTAGAAAATAGAAAAGGCCTGCTTAAAGCAAAACAGGAAATTATTGATGAGGTTTTTGAAAAGGCGAAGAAAAAATTAAAAGCTCTGCCGGATGAACAGTATCGAAATCTTATAGCCGATATGCTTATAAAAAGCACAATTACAGGAAATGAAGAAGTTATAATATCCGAAAGTGACAGACAGAGGATAACACCGGAATTTATCAAAGAAATTAATGAAAAACTTAAAGATATGGGCAAGCAGGGAAATTTGAGAATTTCCAAAACTTCAGAAGATATGATAGGCGGTTTTATCTTAAAGTCTGAAGATGTAGAAATCAACAGCACATTTGATTCCCTTATAAAAATGGAAAGGGAAGAATTGGAAACAGAAATAGCCAAAATACTTTTCGAGGAGTGATTAAATGGCTAAAGATACAGATTTCTTATACGTTTCGGCTAGAATAAAGTTTTTAGAAACTAAGCTCCTCGGAAAAAGCGCCATCGACAGGCTTCTTGATGCTCCCGGTATAGATGATGCCCTAAAAGCGCTGAGTGATACAGAGTATGGCAGCGATATTGCTGAAATGGAAAATATATATGATTTTGAAAAGGTTTTAGAGCACAGTATGTTAAGGACCATTGATACGCTCAAAGAATCCTTCAAGAATCATGAGCTGATAAGATTTTTTAACCTTAAAAATGATTATCACAATCTTAAAGTGATTTTAAAGGGCAATATCCTGGGCACAGAAGTCAAGGAGTACTTTTCACATCTAGGTGAAGTTTCGCCTGAAGAAATGCAAAAATATGCCCAGGGCGAAAACAGCGCAGCTGTACCGGATAATTTCAAAGAGGCATATGACAAAGCCTTAGAAATTTACGATGCGACAAAAGACCCGCAAAAAATCGATCTGTTTTTAGACCAAGCCTTATTTAAAGAGATGGAAAAAATTACAGAGCAATCAAAAATTCCTTTTTTAAAAGTATACTTAGCCGCACTTTCCGATATTACAAATATAAAAACAATGTTGAGGCTTAAAAAAGCAGATTCAGACATACGAACGTTAGAAAGCGCGTTGGTCGTTGGCGGCAGTTTAAAGAGCGATTTTTTTAAGGAGATTTTTACAGGCAGCACTCAGAGCATAATAGAGGCCTTTAGTTCAACGCCTTATTATGAGATAGTTGAAGAAGGTCTTACGGCCTGGGAGTCTACAGGCAGTCCTCTAGTGCTTGAAAAAATGGCCGATAATTACTTAATGGCTCTTGCGAGAAAAGGCTTGTATACACCTTTTGGCCCGGAAACAGTAGTAGGATATATGGCAGCAAGAGACAATGAGCTAAAGCTTCTAAGAATTATCCTAGTTGGAAAGATTAATGGCATATCCTCGGATATGATAAGGGAGCGATTAAGAGATGTCTACATATAAAATGGCTGTGGTAGGAGATAAAGACACAGTTCTTGCTTTCAAATCTCTGGGTGTTGATATATTCCCCGTGCTGGACGGCAAAGAAGCAAGCTTTACAATGACGAGGCTTGCAAAAGATAATTATGCTGTAATTTTTGTAACAGAGCAAATAGCTAAAGAAATCCCGGAGAAAATAGATCAATTTAGAAATCAGATGCTCCCGGCAATTACCTTGATTCCAAGTAACCAAGGGAGTTTAGGGATAGGTATGGGAGAAGTCAAGAAATCCGTGGAAAAAGCCATTGGAGTAGATATCATTTTTGGAAAAGAGGGAGAGGAATGACAGGTGGCAAGATAGTTAAAGTTTCCGGTCCCCTCGTAGTGGCTACAGGGCTGCCTGAAGCCAAGATGTTCGACGTGGTCAAAGTTGGAGAGCAAGGCCTGGTTGGCGAGGTTATAGAGGTTCATGGAGAGAGAATTTCTATTCAAGTCTATGAAGAAACCTCCGGCTTGGGCCCCGGGGACCCGGTGGTTTCTACAGGGCTCCCCCTTAGCGTTGAATTGGGACCCGGACTACTGGAAGGAATATTCGACGGCATTCAGCGTCCACTTGATGTTATAGAATCATCAGTTGGAAGCTATATAACAAGAGGTATTGATATTCCCGCATTAGACAGAAAAAGGAAATGGGCATTTACGCCTATTGCAAAAAAAGGACAAAAGGTTATGGGAGGAGATTTCCTGGGAACAGTTCAAGAAACTGTTATCGTGGAACATAAAGTAATGGTGCCTCCCGGTATTGCCGGCGAAATTGTTGAAATATATGAAGGCGAATTTACAGTTACAGACGTGATTGCAAAAATAAAAACCGAAAAAGGCGATATAGTCGATGTTACTATGATGCAAAAATGGCCTGTTCGAATGATACGGCCATATAAAGAAAAACTTCCTCCAAAAGAGCCGATGGCTACAGGACAGCGAGTTATTGACACCTTTTTCCCTGTAGCAAAAGGTGGTTCTGCATGTATCCCGGGACCTTTCGGTAGCGGAAAGACCGTTGTGCAGCACCAGCTGGCAAAGTGGGCAGATGCTGAGATTGTCGTATATATTGGCTGCGGCGAGCGCGGCAACGAGATGACCGATGTGCTAATGGAATTCCCTGAACTGCGCGATCCTAAAACCGGTGAACCGCTAATGAAAAGGACCGTCCTTATAGCAAATACATCTAATATGCCTGTGGCAGCTCGAGAAGCATCCATATATACAGGCATAACAATAGCAGAATATTTTCGGGATATGGGCTACAGTGTAGCATTAATGGCCGACTCTACATCCCGCTGGGCAGAAGCCTTAAGAGAAATGTCGGGACGATTGGAAGAAATGCCTGGCGACGAAGGCTATCCTGCATATCTTGCAAGAAGAATAGCTGAGTTTTATGAAAGGGCAGGAAGGGTTATTACCCTTGGCAGTGATGAAAGGGAAGGGGCGCTAACTGCAGTTGGAGCAGTTTCACCTCCCGGCGGCGATCTTTCAGAACCGGTAACTCAGGCCACTCTTCGAGTTGTAAAAGTGTTCTGGGCACTAGATGCATCCCTTGCATATGCAAGACATTTCCCTGCCATAAATTGGCTTACAAGTTATTCCCTGTATTCCGATACAGTTGAAGAATATATGAATCAAAATGTAGCCAGTGATTGGAAGGAATTAAGGGCAGAAGCCATGAGACTTTTACAGGAAGAGGCAAACTTGCAGGAAATTGTAAGGTTGGTAGGTATCGATGCGCTTTCCATAAAAGACCGACTTATATTGGAAGTGGCCAGATCGATTAGAGAAGATTTTCTGCATCAGAATGCCTTTCATGAAATTGATACTTATACTTCTCTTGCTAAGCAGTATAAAATGCTAAAACTTATTTTGACATTTTATGAAGAATCGAAGAAAGCCCTGGATGCAGGAGTTGTATTTTCAGAAATAGAAAATCTGCCGGTGCGTGAAAGAATAGGTAGAATGAAATACGCAGATGAGAAAGACGAAAAAATATTCGATGAGATTGAAGCGGAGCTAAAAGCACAGCTTGCGGCCTTGATGGAAGGGGGAAAAGCTGAATGATTAAAGAATACAGGACAGCTAGAGAGATTGCAGGCCCCTTGATGATGGTTGAAAATGTGGAAGGCGTAAAATACAATGAGCTTGTTGAAATAGAAACAGCATCAGGCGAAATACGACGAGGCCAGGTACTCGAAATTGATGGAGATAAAGCACTGGTTCAGCTTTTCGAAGGCTCAACAGGACTGAATATAAATGACTGCAAAATTAGATTTTTAGGCAAAAGCATTCAGCTTGGCGTCTCAGCCGATATGCTAGGAAGAGTATTTGACGGATCGGGAAGGCCAAAAGATAACGGTCCGAAGATTATCGCGGAAAAACGGCTTGATATTGACGGCAGCCCTATAAATCCGGCTGCTAGAGACTACCCCTCAGAGTTCATCCAGACCGGTATCTCGGCAATTGACGGATTAAATACCCTTGTCAGAGGCCAGAAACTGCCGATATTTTCAGGTTCAGGTCTGCCCCATGCCCAGCTTGCAGCTCAGATAGCAAGACAGGCTAAGGTGCTTGGTGCAGAAAGCAAATTCGCTGTTGTATTTGCAGCAATGGGCATTACCTTTGAAGAAGCAAATTACTTCATATCTGACTTTAGAAAAACAGGCGCCATAGATAGATCTGTACTTTTTATAAATCTTGCAAACGATCCGGCAATCGAACGTATATCTACTCCTCGTATGGCGCTTACATGCGCAGAGTTTCTTGCCTTCGAAAAAGACATGCATGTTTTGGTTATACTAACCGATATGACTAATTATTGTGAGGCCCTTCGAGAGGTCTCTGCGGCACGAAAAGAGGTTCCCGGACGCAGAGGCTATCCCGGCTACTTATACACTGACCTTTCATCAATATATGAAAGAGCCGGACGATTAAAGGGAAAGAAAGGTTCAATTACCCAAATACCGATTTTAACAATGCCAGAAGATGACAAGACTCACCCTATACCTGACCTAACCGGTTATATAACCGAAGGCCAGATAATCTTGAGCCGAGAACTGTTTACAAAAGGAATAACCCCTCCGATTGATGTTTTGCCTTCCTTGTCAAGACTTAAAGATAAAGGAATCGGTAAAGGCAAAACCAGAGAAGACCACGCAGATACCATGAACCAGCTTTTTGCTGCATATGCTCGCGGTAAAGAAGCTAAGGAACTTGCGGTAATTTTGGGAGAAGCGGCTCTTAGTGATGCGGATAAACTTTTTGCAAAGTTTGCCGATGAGTTTGAAAAACGCTATGTTTCTCAGGGAGAAAATGAGGACAGAAGTATCGAAGAAACCCTCAATCTTGGATGGGAGCTGTTGACAATCCTGCCTAAAGCGGAACTAAAGAGGGTAAGAGATGAGTATATCGAAAAATATCTGCCTGACAAGGGAGAAGATCAACAATGAATACTCGAGTAAACCCAACTCGTATGGAACTTACTCGCCTAAAAAGGCAGATAGTTGTGGCAAGGCGCGGACATAAGCTCCTTAAAGACAAACAAGACGAGCTCATAAAGCGGTTTATTGATTTAATTAAAGAAAATAAGCGATTAAGAGAAGAAGTTGAGCATGATCTGGAAATAGCTTTAAAGAGTTTTATAATGGCGCGAAGCCAGATGCCTCAAGAAGTTTTGGAAGAAAGTCTTATGATTCCAACAGCGCGAGTAAGTATCGAAATAGGCAAACAGAACATCATGAGTGTAAACGTTCCAAAGATAAATATTCATCAAGAAGAAGGCGGAAATATTTATTCCTACGGCCTTGCGAACACGTCTGCAGAGCTAGACAGTGCCATAAGCATACTTGCCGGTATGCTTCCGAAGATGCTAAAGCTTTCAGAAATAGAAAAAACCTGCCAATTGATGGCTGACGAAATCGAAAAGACAAGGCGCAGAGTCAATGCTCTAGAATATGTTATGATACCTTCCATGGAAGAAACCATAAAATATATAACCATGAAACTTGATGAAAATGAACGCTCAACAATAACAAGACTCATGAAAATCAAAGAGATGGTTATGTAAATCAAAAACCCTTACCACTGCTTATGTGTGTAAGGGTTTTAACATATATTAAACCTGAAAAGAGGATTTCCAAAAAATAAAGAGAATTATCATATTACAGGATAATTGTATAGGATAATTCGGAAGTGAAGGGATTGACTTACTAAATGAAGTCTGTTGCAATTATTATTCCTGCATATAATGAAGCACCCAGAATAGGAGCGGTTCTTAACGTGGTATGCAGTTATCCGCGAGAGAAACGCATCGTTGTAGTTGATGACGGTTCGAAAGATGCAACTTATGAAGCTGCAAAAAATTACGATGTAGAAAAAATAATAAGACATGATAGAAACTTAGGGAAGGGCGCAGCTCTTCAAACCGGAATAGATTACATTAAAGATTCTCCTTTGTGGCTTTTTATTGATGCAGATTTGATAAACCTTGACCATCACCATTTAGATCAGCTGCTTTTTCCGCTTGAAGAAGATTCAAGAGTTGGTATGACAATCGGGATGCTTGTCAGTAAAAGCAAGAAAAACGTCAATCTTGCACAAAAGTATTTTTCAATTTTAAATGGCCAGCGAGGACTTGCCAATTTTTTTGTAAAAAGCCTGCCTTCCCTTGCCTGGGCAAGATTTGGAGTAGAAGTTTTTCTAAGCAATATAGCAAAGATGAATAATGTTTCGGTTGTAGAGCCTATATTAAATAATGTAACTCATTATACTAAGGAAGAAAAATACGGCTTTATTTATGGGTTTCCATACAGACTTAGAATGTATAAAGAATGCCTGTATGCCTACTTTAATTGGAAAAAATATATTTAAATCATTTTTATGCTCTTGTAACAGGAATGTATTTAATGTAAACTTAAAAGGGTGTAATTTAACCAACTTTGACAGTTAAATAAACTATCGGAGGGAAAACCATTGTCAAGTATTGTTGTTGAAGGGGGAAAACCTCTTAAAGGAACGGTAAGAATAAGTAGTGCGAAAAATGCGGTTTTACCTGTAATGGCAGCGGCTTTACTTACTGAGGCCGAATGTGCAATTGAAGACGCTCCCGAACTTGAGGATGTAAAAGTAATGCGAGAAGTATTAAGGGCTATGGGAGCCGATGTCTGCCGCCAGGGAGACTGTATAAAAATAAGTGCTAAAACAGTAAGCTCGTTTGAGGCTCCCTATGACTTGGTAAGAAAAATGAGGGCTTCTTTTCTGGTGATGGGGCCTACTCTTGCCAGAAAAGGAAGAGCGCGTATTTCTATGCCGGGAGGATGTGCAATAGGTTCTAGACCAATAGACCTGCATTTAAAAGGATTTGCCGCCTTAGGTGCTGATATTGAACTAGGACATGGATTTGTTGAGGCTAAATGCGATAAGCTTATAGGAGCTCCGATTTATCTAGACTTTCCCAGTGTAGGAGCTACAGAGAATATAATGATGGCAGCGTCTTTGGCCGAAGGCCAGACAACTATTGAAAATGCAGCTAAAGAACCTGAAATAATTGATTTGGCAAATTTTCTAAATAGTATGGGAGCAAAGATTCGCGGCGCAGGCACTGATATAATAAAAATCGAAGGCGTAAAAGAACTTGCAGGAATTTCATATACAGTGATTCCCGACAGAATTGAAACAGGCACCTTTCTTGTAGCAGGAGCGATAACGGGAGGCAATATACTTTTAGAAAACGTTGTTCCTGAGCACTTAAAACCTGTAATAGCAAAACTTATAGAATGCGGTGCAAAAGTTGCAGAAGAGCCTGAGGGTCTTAGAGTAATCGGTGATGGCAGGCCTCGCCCTTCGGATATCAAGACTCTGCCGTATCCCGGATTCCCAACAGACATGCAGGCTCAGATGATGGCTTATCTTAGCATTGCAGACGGAACAAGCATGGTTACCGAAACGGTTTTTGAAAATCGATTTATGCATGTAGAAGAGCTAAAACGCATGGGTGCAAAGATAAAAATCGAAGGAAGAAGTGCAATAATCGAGGGAGTTGAAAAGCTTTCAGGAGCGCCGGTTAAGGCTACTGATCTTAGAGCAGGGGCTGCTTTGATTTTAGCAGGCCTTGCCGCGGAAGGTTTGACACAGGTTATGAATACTCATCATATTTACCGCGGTTATGTAGATATTGTTGGAAAACTTAGAAGTTTAGGAGCTACCATAACAGAAAGCGAACAATAATATATGAAAGCAGGCGTAAATGTGGTAAAACCAAAGGCCCTGAAAAAGGGCGACACCATCGGGGTTGTGGCCCCAAGTGGTTTTTCCGAAGAAAGCAATTTAAATAAGGCAAAAGCTATTCTTGAAAATGAAGGCTATATAGTAAAATGTGGAAAATCATGCTATGAAAAATATGGCTATCTTGCAGGACATGATGAAATAAGAGCCGAAGACATAAATCTGATGTTTCAAAACCCTGAAATCGATGCGGTTTTTTGCATGAAAGGCGGCTATGGAGCGCCTAGAATATTAGACCGGATAGACTACGAAAGCATTTCAAAAAACCCAAAAATATTTATCGGATACAGTGATATTACAGCACTGCACATACCATTTGTACAAAAATCCGGCTTAGTTACATTTCACGGCCCCATGCTCACATCTGATTTTTTGTCAAAGGAATTTTTCGAGCAAGCATTTCGGGATATGCTGCGGGCGCTGACAACTCCAGAGCCTCTTGGGAAAATAAAAGCTCCGCCAATGTGTCCGAAAGAAGAGATGCTCGTTGCCGGATCAGCAGAAGGCACTACTATTGGCGGCAACTTGTCACTTATAGCAGCATCTCTAGGAACTCCTTATGAGATTGATACAAAACAAAAACTCCTACTGCTTGAAGACGTTGACGAGGAACCTTACAGCATAGACAGAATGCTTACTCAACTAAGACTTGCAGGTAAATTGGAAGAAGCTTCAGGAATTGTTCTAGGCCAGTTTACAAATTGTAATCCGAAAGAACCTGAAAACAGTCTGACCCTCGATGAGGTTTTCCTCGATATACTTGTCCCTTTAGGAAAACCGATAATAAAAAATGTTTGCTTTGGTCACGGACCTTATAAATATACCCTGCCGCTGGGCGTAAAAGCCAGGATAGACCAAGAAGAAACTGCTTTTATAGTGGAGGAAAGCGCACTTCACTTATAAATTTAAAATAAAAAAGGATTTTGGAAAAAAATGTAGAATTAAAATTTAAATGCGCTAAATTAAATAGGAGGTAAAGAATTTTTTATGGATATAGGTATTGATTTAGGAACTGCTTCAGTTCTCGTATATGTTAAAGGCAAGGGAATTGTCCTACAGGAACCTTCTGTAGTTGCTATGGATAAATCAACCGGCAAGATGCTGGCTGTTGGAGAAGCGGCTCGCAAGATGATTGGGCGCACCCCGGGAAATATAGTGGCTATCCGCCCGCTAAAGGAAGGGGTTATTGCCGATTATTCTACTACAGAAATAATGCTCAAATATTTCATGAGTAAAATAGGGGCAAGCAGGATTTTCAGACCTCGAATAATGATATGTGTGCCAACTGTGGTTACGACAGTTGAAAAAAGAGCTGTCATTGAAGCTGCCGCCGCGGCAGGGGCAAGGCAAACATATCTGATAGAGGAGCCGATAGCTGCTGCCATAGGTGCAGGCATAGATATTTCAAAACCTTTTGGAAGTATGGTAGTTGATATTGGTGGAGGAACCACTGATATAGCTGTCATGTCATTAGGCGGCATTGTCTGCGGTGAGTCTCTTAGAGTAGCAGGAGATAAGTTTGACGATTCAATTGTAAGATTTGTAAAAAAAGAATTTAACCTTATGATAGGCGAACGCACTGCTGAAGAAGTAAAGATAAATATAGCCAATGTTTTCCCTGAAAGCGAAGAAGATAGAGCTGTTTCTATGGAGGTAAGAGGACGCAGCTTAATAAGTGGTCTTCCACAAAATATTACAATTAATGCGGGACAAACATGCGAAGCGCTCCAAGAGCCTGTAGAGCAGATCGTAAATGCGATATATGGTGTTTTAGAAAAGACGCCGCCTGAACTTGCGTCTGATATAAGCGAAAGAGGAATTGTAATGACAGGTGGCGGCTCACTGTTAAAAGGAATGGACAAGATAATTTCTACTCGCACAGGCATTCCCGTCATAATTGCAGAAAATGCCATTTCAGCTGTTGCTATAGGGGCAGGAAAAGCTCTTGAAAATCTCGATATGCTGGGACCACACGCGATTTACACAAAATAGCTTTAAATAATATAATTTGAAATGAGGGGAGGTGGTTTTTTGATACGAGGTCTTTATACAGGGGCTTCAGGAATGATTTCTGAAATGAATAAAACAGATGTTATATCAAACAATCTTGCCAATGCAAGCACTACAGGTTTTAAGAAAGACAGGGCGGTTTTTAAGGCGTTTCCAGAAATGGATATTCATCGGATAAACGATCCGATAAGATCCGGCATAAATAGGTTGGTTGACCCAAGACCTTTTATCGGTTCTATGGGCACAGGCGCTATAACAGACGAAGTAAGCACAGATTTTTCTCAAGGTCCCATAAAAACTACATCAAATCCGCTGGATATAGCATTAAGCGGTGAAGGGTTCTTTAGTGTCCAGACTCCTGAAGGTATAAGATATACCAGAGACGGCAGCTTTACTACAGATACGAACAATTTTCTTATAACAAAAGAAGGCTATTATGTTTTAGGCCAAAACGGGCTCATTGAGCTAAATGGCGAAAGCGATATTATCATAAACCGCCAGGGAGAAATATTTGCAGATGGTGAGATAGTAGACAGACTTCAAATAGTAGATTTTGAAGATAAGGGAAACCTTGAAAAACAGGGAGACAATTTGTATATGGCAAACGCTCAAGACATAGCATCTGTTGCTGAAGTAATTCAAGGAGCCCTGGAAAGCTCAAATGTTAATACTATTTCAGAGATGGTTGACTTAATTACTACTTCAAGGGCCTATGAAGCCAGTCAAAAGGTAATAACTACACATGATGAACTTTTAGGAAAGGCAGTAAATGATATAGCTGCAATATAATCTTTATCTTTTAGGGCCGGACTGAATATTCAGAGGCCCTCCACTGCCGACCGACTGAAGCAGTGAGATTTATTAAGGAGGGACAGCCTATGATGCGCGCACTTTGGAGCGCAAGTTCTGGAATGCAGGCACAACAGCTCAATATGGATGTTACATCAAATAATCTGGCTAATGTAAATACCGCCGGATTTAAAAAAAGCCGTGCCGAGTTTAAAGACTTAATGTATGAGACATTAAAACAGCCGGATGTATACCAGCAAGGTTTAGGGACGCCGGTGGGACTTCAGGTAGGCCTTGGAGTAAAACCGTCGGCGACGGGAAGGGACTTTAGTGAAGGCAATATTCAACCTACAGGCAATACCTTTGATGTGGCGATAGAAGGTCAAGGGTTTTTTATGGTGGAAAAGCCTGATGAGAAGTTGGCTTTTACTAGAGATGGCTCCTTTAAGCTTTCATTAGACGGCACTGATCGAAATCTGGTAACATCAGAAGGCTATTATGTTTTAGGCCCTGATGAGGACTACATAACAATTCCGGAAGAATACACTGACGTTACTATCTCGTCAGATGGTCTTATAACAGGCCAAAACGAAGATGGGACAATAGAAGAGCTGGGCCAGATAGGCATTGTAAAATTCTTAAACCCTGAAGGCCTTCTGGCTATTGGAGATAATCTTTATGAGGCAACAGCGGCTTCAGGTGATTATATACCTAAAGAAGATCCGACAGATGCAGGTTATGGTACCCTTGCTCAAGGCTTTTTAGAAATGTCGAATGTTCAAGTAGTAGAAGAAATGGTAAATCTCATCATTGCCCAGAGAGCCTATGAAGTAAATACAAAAGCTGTTCAAGCATCTGACGAGATGCTCAGCCAAGCAAATAATCTAAAGAGATAGAGGAGTAGTACAAAGTGGACATATTACCGATTAACACACTGAATCCTGAAGCTGAATCCTTTGTTTCAAACATTGATAAGTTAAAAGATAAAAAAAGTGATGATGAGGACCTTAAAGAAGTTTGCCAACAGTTTGAGTCTATATTTTTAAACTACCTGCTAAAATCAATGCGAGATACAGTGCCTGATGGGGGCATGTTCAAGAAGGGAATAGCTTTTGATATTGTCCAATCTATGCACGATAGCGCTTTAAGCGAAGAAATCGCTAAAAGCGGAGGAATAGGTCTTGCAGAACAATTATATGCTCAGCTTTCAAAATACGAATAATTGATATAACATTTTTAAACAAAAGGACGAACTTTAGGGTTCGTCCTTGATAGTATTGTGTAATTTGTTTGAAAGGATGATAGAGATGCTGGATATTGATGAAGTAAAAAAGATTATACCCCACAGATATCCATTCTTGCTGATAGACGGGATATTAGAGTTAGAAGCAGGAAAAAGAGCTGTGGGAATTAAAAATGTATCGGCAAATGAAGAATTTTTTCAAGGCCATTTTCCGCAAAAAGCTGTAATGCCGGGAGTTCTCATTGTGGAAGCCCTTGCTCAGGTAGGAGCATGTGCCATTTTAAGCCTTGAGGAAAACAAGGGGAAAGTAGCGCTTTTTGCAGGAATCGACAAAATGAGATTCAAACGCCAAGTAAAGCCTGGCGATCAGTTAAGATTAGAGGTGGAACTTACAAAAATAAAAGGTTCCGTTGGAAAAGGTTCAGCAAAAGCAACAGTAGATGGTGAAATAGCAGCTTGTGGAGAACTTATGTTTGCAATAAGCAAATAAAATCTTATAGGAGGCGAATAAATTGCAGTTTTACTTGATAAGCGGTTTAATTTTTGCGTTTCTTGTAGCAATTTTTGCTCTCTGGAATTCTGCCCAGGTAGTTATTCGGTTTCCGCTTCTTGGAGAATTTGCCACATCTCAGGCTTTGGTTATAATAGGTTCCGCAATGCTGGGAGCGCTTATTATAATGGTAGTAGGCCTTGTAAGAAGCTTTAAAATGGGTCAGAAGATAAAGAAACAGGATAGATTAATAAGGGATTACGAAGAAATTATAGACAACTTGAAGAGACAACTTGAAGAAAAACAATCTCAAAAAGATCAGGGCAATAAATAGATATAATCAGGTATTGGCTAGATTCGAAGGTGCTTAAAAATGAAAAAACTTCTAGTGTATATAAAGCCTTACTGGAAATTAGCGATTCTAGGACCGTTTGCGATGTTTGTTGAGGTTGCATGTGATTTAATGCAGCCAAACCTTATGTCTCAAATAGTGGACGAAGGCATAAAAACAGGAAATTTGGATTTTGTCATTAAAACCGGTTTACATATGGTGTTAATAGCGATTATTGGCATAGCCGGCGGCATAGGTTGTTCTTTTTTTGCAGGCATAGTATCTCAAAGCTTTGGAGCGGATTTGAGAGAAGATCTATATCGAAGAGTGGAGAATTTTTCGTTTAAAAATATTGACGAATTTACTACAGGTTCACTTATAACCAGACTTACAAACGATGTGGTTCAGCTTCAGACTGCAGTTCTTGTAATGATGCGAATGATGGTGAGAACTCCACTGCTGCTGGTAGGCAGTTTTATTATGGCAGTTAGAATAAATGCAAGACTTGCTCTAATACTTATAGTTTGCCTGCCGATATTGCTGATTCTAGGGTACCTGCTGATAAAAAAAGCTATGCCGTTTTTTACTAAAGTACAGCAAGCCCTTGACAAGGTAAATACGATTTTGCAGGAAAATCTAGCCGGAATCAGAGTTGTCAAAGCCTTTGTAAGGGGAGAATATGAAAAGCAAAAATTTAATAAAGCAAATGATAATTTGACAAGACTAAATATAATGGCATCTAGGATGGTTGGCCTTACAATGCCGCTGATGTTTCTCGTGATGAATATGTGTATTGCGGCTGCTTTGTGGTTTGGCGGAATGAATGTAAATATTGGAACAATGCAGACAGGGGAAGTTATAGCTTTTATAAACTACCTGACACAAATACTTTTTTCGCTGCTTAGAGTGGGCTTTATGCTGATTTTCTTCTCAAGAGCGAAAGTATCGGCAGACCGTGTCATAGAAATACTTTCTACAACTCCAGAAATTGTAAGCGGTTCCTGCGATTCCCCTGTAGAAAAAGGAAAAGTTGAATTTAAAGATGTTTATTTTTCATACAGCGAAAAACAAGAGCCGGTTCTTAAAGATATAAATTTTACAGCTCTTCCCGGCCAAACGATTGCAATAATTGGCACTACCGGCTCAGGCAAAACAACTCTTGTAAATCTTATTCCACGCTTTTACGATGTTACAAGCGGCAGCGTATTGGTAGATGATATAGATGTTAGAGAGAGAAATCTTAAAGTATTGCGCAGCGCTATAGGCATCGTTCCTCAAAACCCCCTGCTTTTTTCAGGAACAATAATAGAGAATATTAAATGGGGAAAAGAAGATGCTACGGAAGAAGAAGTAATAGCGGCAGCAAAAGCTGCCCAGGCCCATGATTTTATAATGAGTTTTCCCGAAAATTACAATACCGTTTTAGGACAAAGAGGAGTAAATCTGTCCGGTGGCCAAAAACAGCGTCTTACAATTGCTCGAGCCCTGCTTAGAAAACCTGCCATCCTTATACTGGACGACAGCACAAGCGCCGTCGATGTTACAACAGAGGCTCGAATACAAAAAGCTTTAAAAGAATGGATGAAAGACAAAACATGTTTTATCATAACCTCCAGGATAAGTTCGGCCATATCAGCTGATGACATATTAGTCATGGAAGAGGGCCAGATTATTGGAAGAGGGACGCATTCTGAGTTAATAGAGTCATGCGCCATTTATCAAGAAATTTATCATTCTCAAATGGACAAGCTTATAGAGGGTACAGCCGAGGGGGCGATATAAATGGTGCGACAAGGCGGTTTCGGCAGCCCCGGACGCCGCCATCGGCGGTACACGTCAACTGGCGATTCTACAATTAAAGATTCTAGAAAAACATTACAAAGGCTATGGTCCTACCTTGGCCGCCAAAAACTAGGGCTAATTACAGTTTTTTTGATGGTGCTTGCAAGCTCGGCGTTAAACCTTGCATCGCCGTATCTTTTAGGTCGAGGCATTGATGCAATGAACTTAGGAAAAGAAAAAGTGGATTTTGCAAGTCTTAAAGTCACAGTGTTTTTGCTAATTGGTGCATATTTATTAGGGACCCTGACAACTGCCGTGCAAACATATATAATGGCGTCAGTTGCCCAAAACACTGTAAGGGATTTAAGAAGAGATCTATTTGCTAAAATACAGACACTTCCTATACGCTTTTTTGACACCAGATCCCGCGGCGAAATAATGAGCAGGTCTACTAATGATATAGATAATATAAACCAAATTTTAAACCAAAGCATTATTCAGATATTCTCAAGCATACTTATGGTTGCAGGCTCTCTTTTTATGATGTTTTGGATAAGCCCGCTTCTTACATTTCTAAATTTGATAATTGCACCTGTTGGATTTTTACTAACAAGAAAAATAGCCGCTTTTACCCATCAACAATTTGAATTGCAGCAGGAAGCCTTAGGTGACTTAAATGGTTACATCGAAGAGACAGTAACCGGCCAAAAGGTTATAAAGGCCTTTGGCCGTGAACAAAATGTGATTGAAAGCTTTAGAGAAATTAATAAACGCTACAGATCAGCCGCTGTACGAGCCCAAATTTTGTCAGGAATAGTTCCGCCTTTAATGAATACCATGGGAAACTTAAGTTTTGCAACAGTGGCAGGTTTTGGAGGGTGGCTTGCTTTAAGGGGTATAGTAAGTGTTGGGAATATCGCAAGTCTTTTAAACTACTCAAAACAGCTTAATCGCCCCCTAAACGAGATAGCAGATCAATTTAATATGATACAATCTGCTGTGGCCGGCGCAGAACGAGTTTTTGAAATAATGGATGAATCATCAGAGACAGACGATCCCCTAGAAATATACGCCCCTGAAAACTGGGAAGGAAATGTAGTTTTCGATGATATAACATTTGGATATGAAAAAGATAAACCTGTCCTAAAAAATATAACAATACAAGCTCTGCCGGGACAAACTGTTGCACTTGTTGGCCCTACCGGAGCAGGCAAAACTACTGTGGTTAACTTGCTGATGAGATTTTATGATCCGGATTCTGGAAAAATTTGCGTAGACAACTACAACATTAGGCAAGTAAAAAAGGACAATATCCGAAAGGCTTCCAGCATGGTATTACAAGATACGCATTTATTTTCAGATACAGTAATGGAAAATATTCGTTATGGCCGCTTAGATGCCACAGATGAAGAAGTAATAAAGGCTGCCCAGATTGCAGGCGCACATTCCTTTATATCTCATTTACCTCAAGGATATAATACTCTCTTATCAAGGGATGGTGGAAATCTAAGCCAAGGACAAAGACAAATGTTAGCTATTGCGCGGGCCGCTCTTGCTAATCCCACAATTTTAATATTAGATGAAGCCACAAGTAACGTAGATACAAGAACTGAAATCAAAATTCAAAAAGCTATGAAAATTCTTATGGAAGGACGCACGAGTTTTGTAATCGCTCATAGACTCAGCACTATTCGCGATGCTGATGAAATAGTTGTAATTAATGAGGGAAGAATAGTGGAAAGGGGCACTCATGAGCAGCTAATAGAAAAGAAAGGCTTCTATTACGGCCTGTGTAAAAGCCAGCAGCACGGATACCAAATTTAAAGTTATTGTGAAATCCGGTGCTTGCAAATACATAGACAAGTGTGTTAATATGATGATACAAATTAATATTTTAGCGATGAATGAGCAAAGTAGCAGTTTTAGGTCACAGTTTCAAGAGAGCAATCCGGACGGTGGAAGGGTGCGTGCCAAAACAAGCAAATTACACTCAGGAGTTTTTTTAGCTACGCTGCAGATAATGAGGCATTTACAGTTACGGCTGAATGCGAATTAAGGTGGTACCGCGAGCTTCCTCGTCCTTAAAAGACTTGGAAGCTTTTTAATTAGACAAAATTAGGAGGAAAATTGCAACATGGAAAATGCATACGATATTTTAAAAGAGAGAGGATTTATTGAGCAAGCGACACATGAAGAAGAAATTCGCGAACTTTTGGAGCGTGAGAAAGTAGTTTTTTATGTAGGTTTTGATCCTACTGCCGACAGCTTACATGTAGGTCACCTGCTCCCGATGATGGCAATGGCTCATATGCAAAGGGCCGGACATACCCCTATAGCTTTGCTGGGAGGGGGCACTGCTATGGTGGGAGATCCATCAGGGAGAACCGATATGAGGAAAATGCTTACAAGAGAGCAAATAGATTATAATGCAAGCAGATTTAAAGAGCAGTTTAAAAGACTTTTGGATTTTTCTGATAACAAGGCTTATATGCTGAACAATGCAGATTGGCTGCTTGAGCTTAAATATATAGATTTTTTACGGGAAATCGGCAGCCACTTTTCGGTGAACAGAATGCTTGCAGCTGAGTGTTACAAGCAGAGACTGGAGAGCGGACTGACGTTTTTGGAATTTAATTATATGGTTATGCAGTCCTATGATTTTCTCTATTTATATAGAAATTATGGGTGCAAGCTGCAAATGGGCGGAAATGATCAGTGGTCTAATATTATCAGCGGAGCAGATCTTATTCGTAGGGTGGAGGGTGGTTCTGCTTATGGGATGACCTTTACACTTCTTACAACAAGCGAAGGCATAAAAATGGGCAAAACTCAGGCAGGCGCCCTATGGCTTGACCCTGAAAAGGTTTCGCCTTATGATTTCTACCAGTATTGGCGAAATGTAGATGATAGGGATGTGGAGAAATGCCTTAAACTTTTGACATTCCTCCCAATGGAAGAAATTAAGCGCCTAAGCTCCTTAGAGGGCGCAGAAATAAACAAAGCAAAGGAAGTTTTGGCTTTTGAGATAACGAGCATGATCCATGGGAAAGAAGAAGCAGAAAAAGCACAAGAAGCGGCTAGGGCTCTTTTTAAAGACGGGACCGATACATCAGCAGTTCCTTATACAGAAATAGATTCTCAAAAATTTGCAGAAGGCATGGATATAACAGAGCTTTTACTACTTACCGGCCTTGTTTCGTCAAAAAGCGAAGGGAGAAGGTTGATTCAGCAGGGAGGTATTTATATAGGAGAGAGCAGGGTTGATGATATAGGTTTAAAAATTACCATGAAAGATTTCGATTCAGATAAAACTTTATTGCTTCGAAAAGGTAAAAAAGTCTATCATATTGTAAAACTGATTTAAGGGAATTAGATTTTACAGAGGGAGGAATTTAGAATAGAACCGGTCGTATACTGGGGATTTTTCCTTTGGGATGATGTTAAGATGCATTTAGCAGTCAGCGAAAAAGGTCTGTGCTATATATTGTGGCCTAATAAGCAGTTTAAAATATTAGAAGAATGGACCACAAAATATTTTTCCAAAAGCACATTAATTTATAACCAGAGAAAAATAGAACCTTACAAAGCCCAAATTGAAGAATATTTTAAAGGCCAGCGGCGCGTTTTCGATATTCCACTGGATCTTAAAGGTACAGATTTTCAAATTTCGGTATGGGAGGCTTTGCTTAATATACCTTACGGAACAACTAAGACCTATTCTCAAGTAGCAGCGGAAATAGGCCGTCCTAAAGCAACTAGAGCAGTAGGAGGCGCTATTGGCGCAAATCCTGTGTCGATAGTTGTTCCCTGCCACCGGGTTATTGGCAAAGATGGGTCACTTACCGGTTTTGGAGGTGGATTGGAGATAAAGAAAAAGCTTTTAAAACTTGAAGGAATAAGTAGTAATAAGCATTAATTTAAATTGGCTGTAATAAATTAAAACAATACTTTACAGAAAGACGTGTGACTATGACTATTACTTTAGGAGAATTTTTATCAGAGCTAACCTCGAATTTTCCATTAGCCATTACTGTGTTGTTAACGTTGGGAACCATCTTAGTTAATGGATGGACAGATGCTCCGAATGCTATAGCTACTTGCATATCAACTAGATCCATGAAACCTCAGTCTGCTATTATCATGGCTGCAATTTTTAATTTTTTTGGGGCATTATTTATGACAATGGTAAATGCAAAAGTTGCTGAAACGATATACAATATGGTAGATTTTAGAGGAGATGCTCATGAAGCTTTAATCGCTTTGTGCGCGGCCCTGTTTGCAATTGTTATATGGGCTACAACAGCATCCTGGTTTGGTATACCGACTAGTGAAAGCCATGCATTGATAGCAGGAATCAGCGGTGCAGCAATAGCTTTACAAGGAGGAATAAGCGGTATTAACCCTCATGAATGGGTCAAAGTTATATACGGTTTAGCTCTTTCGATGTTTTTGGGTTTTTTTTCCGGGTGGGTAACTGTCAAATTAATAGAAGTTATTTTTAGAAGAGTTGACCGCAGGAAAACTTATAATTTGTTTAGATATGCTCAAATTGTAAGTGCTGCCGGTATGGCATTTATGCATGGCGCTCAAGATGGCCAAAAATTTATGAGTGTATTCATGCTAGGTGTATTTCTTGCGCGCGGCCAGGCTTATACTACCGAATTTGTTATTCCTATATGGCTTATAGCCCTGTGTTCCATTGTAATGGCTTTAGGCACATCTATCGGAGGCATGCGTATAATCAAGTCCGTAGGAATGGAAATGGTAAAATTCGAACTATATCAAGGATTTTCCGCAGATCTTGCAGGAGTGTTTTGCCTTTTAGTAGCTTCCGTATTTGGACTTCCCGTAAGTACAACACATACAAAAACTACTGCCATAATAGGCGTAGGAGCCGAAGAAAGAATGTCGTCGGTTAACTGGGGAGTTGTCAAAGAAATGGTGCGCGCCTGGGTACTAACTTTTCCGGGATGCGGTCTTATTAGCTATATACTAGCCTTGATATTCATAAATATTTTCTAAAATAAAAGATAAGGAAGGCAATAGTATGAGAAAAGATAATTATTATTATGAGACCTTTCAAAAGCTTGTTGACTACTCGTGCCAAGCTGCTGAATTACTACATAAAATTGTGACGGACTATAATACAAAAGAACTAGACAATAAAATTAAGGAGATGCATGCCATAGAACATACGGCAGATGGCGCAAGACATGAAATGATGCAGAACTTATTAAAGGAATTTATAACCCCAATTGAAAGGGAAGATATTGTAACACTTGCAGACTATATTGACACAGTTACAGATACTATAGAAGATGTGTTGTTGAGACTTTATATGTATAATATCCAAGAAATTACAGAATATGCTCAAGACATGACGCAGATTATCATAAAGTGCTGCGATTTACTAAGATCTGCTTTTGAAGAGTTTCCGAATTTTAGAAAATCTAAGAAACTGCATGAGCTAATCGTCAGAATAAATGAACTGGAAGAAGAAGGAGACGCCCTCTATACTAAAGCGATAAGAGCTCTGTACCTCAGCGATGTAAGTTGCAAAGAAATAGTAGGATGGGATAATACATATCATTATCTTGAAAAATGCTGTGATGCATGTGAAAACGTGGCAGAGGTAATAGAAGATGTTATTATGAAAAATACTTAAACTATTTTGCAAGGAATCTTCCAAGCAAAGTCAAATATTTGTGATATCAATGTTATTGGAGGACTGGCCCAAAGCGATGTTATACTGCACTTACTGGCAGATATATATGGCGTAAAAGTGTGTAAACTTAATTATCTTGAAGAAGCTACATCCATAGGCGCGGCAGTTGCGGCCGGTGTTGGAAGCGGCCTATTAGAAGATTTTAGCGAAGTTAATAAATTCATCAGGATAAAAGAAGAAATAATGCCTAATATGGCAAACCATGGCGAATATGAAAAAGTTAAAAAAGTATTCGATAAAAGCTATTATGCTTTATTGGATATATATGAGGAATTAAGCAAAATATAGAAAGGGACATTAATATGAACTTAACAGTAAATGAATTGGCAAGCATGATCGATCATACATTGCTAAAACCTAATATTTCAAACAAGGATTTGTTTCAGCTTTGCCAAGATGCTATGAAATACAGCTTCAAAACAGTTGCTATAAACAATGCGGCAATTCCGTTTTGCAAAAAGACATTAGAAGGAAGCGGCGTTTTGTGCGATGCTGCCGTTGGATTTCCCCTGGGACAGTCTACTATCGAAACGAAGGTCTTTGAAACTATAGATGCTATCGAAAAAGGCGCAGGCGAAGTTGATTATGTAGTCAACATTTTAGAGATAAAAAACGACAATTGGAAGTATGTCGAAGAAGAAATGCAAAGAATCGTAGAAGCCTGCAACGAGAGAAAAATAGTTTCAAAGGTAATCTTTGAAAATTGCTATCTGACTGATGATGAAAAGAAAAAACTTTGTGAAGTTGCTTTAAAAGTAAAGCCGACATTTATAAAAACTTCTACAGGCTTTGGCACCGGCGGCGCTACTCTTGAAGACGTTAAGTTGATGAAAGCCTGCGTTAAAGACGAAATCAAGATTAAGGCAGCCGGAGGAATAAGAGATATACAGTCGGTATTGGCCTTTATAGAGGCTGGAGCCAATAGAATCGGTACTAGCAGTGGCGTAAAGATTGTAGAAGAATACAAGAAAATGGTTTCAAATCAGTAAAAATGGATGAAAAAATGATTTTCAGTCATATCACAGGCCTTCAGCATATAGGAATACCCACAAAGTCAATTGACTCCTCGGTCGGCTTTTATAAAAAACTCGGCTTTAAAGTATGCTTTAAATCTGATATCGCAGTGTTTATGGAGTTAAACAGCCTCCTTATAGAGCTGTATAGCAGCGAAAATGCCACAGAAAAAACAGGAGCAATAGACCATATCGCTCTAAATTCAGACAATATACAATCATCCTTTGAATACTGCAAATCTACAGGTTTTAAAATGCTTGACAAAGAAATCAATTATCTTCCGTTTTTTGAAAACGGGGTTAAGTTTTTTGCTATTGAAGGAGTAAACGGAGAAAAGATTGAATTTAATCAAATTTTATGAAGAAAACTAAAAACCGGTCTAAGGAAAGCAAATATCTGCCTTAGGCCGATTTTTCATTGTACCTTGTGAGCGCGGACTAATTGCTGTATTATGTTACTATATACTAAAATTATGTTGTAAAATAGAACTAAACAAGAGGTGCGATACATGAAATATAAAGCAATTATTTTTGATTTAGATGGTACACTCCTTAATACTTTAGAAGATTTGGCAAATTCTATGAATCATGTGCTGAAAAGCCAAGGACTGCCTGTCCATGAAGTTGAAGAATATAAATATCTTGTAGGTAAGGGGATGTACAACTTAGCCCAAAAAGCTCTTCCACCGGAAAAAAGAGAAGAGTCTTTTATAAAATACTGTCAGCAGCTAATGCAGGAAGAATACGGTAAAAGGTGGGCAGATACCACGCGGCCTTATGATGGTATTCCTGAACTATTGGATAAACTTACAGCTTTAAGATATAAATTGGCAGTTCTTTCCAATAAGCCCCATGAGTTTACTATACAAATAGTGGAAAAATTGTTAGGACGATGGAAATTTGATGCAGTGTTTGGAGAAAGAGAAGGAATACCAAGAAAACCTGATCCAACTGCAGCCCTTGAAATAGCAAAACTTTTAAATATTGCTCCTGAAAAATTCGTATATGTAGGCGACAGCGGAGTTGATATGAAAACCGCAAAATCTGCCGGCATGTATGCAGTTGGGGCTCTTTGGGGCTTTAGGGAAGCTGATGAACTTTTGGAAAACGGCGCCGATGCGTTGATAGAAAAGCCTCTTGAGCTTCTTGAAATTCTAAAAGACACTTCATGTGGTGAGTAACTTATTTTCGAGCTCCTATACATTTACAAATTATCTTGGGCAGCAAGCTGTTTCTTGATTTCTCAAGAGTAAAATACGCTTACATAGAAATCTAGACAATAACAGTATTATCATAGAATAACTACAATTATGTAAAGATTAAATTGACTTTTAATTTCAACTGTGATAGACTGAAAAAAATAGTTAGCAAAGGACGAAGCTGTCCTAATATGGCAAAGAGGCCACCTATTCTTGCGTTTTTATATGCAAAAAGGTGGTCTCTTGTGATTTTAGATCATGTTAAACTTATCACCGTTATTAAACTTTGTAGAACGAGAAAATATAAAAATTAATTTGCGAAGGGAGACTTGTATTTATGGAGTTGAATAAAGAACTTATAGAGGAAATTGTAAGGAAAGTGGCAAGTGAATTACAGTTAGGCTGCTTTAATTTCAAGGAAACAGACACTAGCGGGATTACAGTGGTACATAAAGACAGATTGGGTGAATTTGACAAATTCGACACAGGAAAACCGAATGATGAAGTGTACATTAAAGACTTGTTTGACACTAAAGAAAGTCCAAGACTTGCAGCGGGATACATGAAGATGTGTCACTCGCGCTTTCAATGGACATTAAATTACGATGAAATGGACTATGTAATTGAAGGAACGTTAGAGATAATAGTTAATGGTAAAAAGCTAGCCGGTTCCAAGGGGGATTGCATTTTTATCCCAATGGGAAGCACAATAGAATTTTCTGCACCGGAATATGCTGAATTCTTCTATGTGACCTATCCTGCTAATTGGTCGGAACTGTAAACAGTAAGCAGCACAAGGCAAGAACGCAGCAGCACACGGCAGCACAGGAGCACACAGAGGGACGGTTCTTTTGTGTTGTTCGAACAACACAAAAGAACCGTCCCTTGTAATATGAGATAGAAGGGTTATCCATTTTTTAATGCAGCAAAACCCGAATATTAGCTTTCTAGTATAGTATAATG
>NZ_MPPE01000013.1:0-63389 GCF_001896645.1 Tepidanaerobacter sp. EBM-49 | reverse complement strand
TTGTAGCATAACAACTTTATGATGTAAATGAAAAGCCTGTATCCTTTATATTGCAAAGGATACAGGCTTATTTTTTCTGTTCTGGGTGAAAAAGTTAAGTTGTATCAGGGAGGTGTTTTATTAGACTTTCATTTGAATGTTATTACAATTTTTTCTTAATTTTATTTAAATTTCATTACAGGCACAATTGAATTACAGATAACAGGATTCTTTACTGCATTTAAAATGGCAGATAATATAAATATTTATAGATTTTTGCAGAAAAAATGATTTAGACATAAAAAAAGACCTCGTTATCCTTCAAAATAAGTATAGGCTCATAGAGGGCGAGATCTTTATGGAGCTAATTCGACTTGCAATAAGTAGTTTCATGTTTGCACAATAACAGTAAGATACAATAGAAAGAAAAGGAGAAAACATAGCGGGCGAGACTAACATATCTTGCAATAAAAGAGAAAAATATGGGACGGCGAGATTGGCCAGCGGGACACGAAGAGGGGTAGAATATGAAATGATATTTGCTTGTTAGAATGGCAAGCTTATAGTAACAAAAAAATCC
This sequence comes from Tepidanaerobacter sp. EBM-49, assembly GCF_001896645.1. Lineage (NCBI taxonomy): Bacteria > Bacillati > Bacillota > Clostridia > Thermosediminibacterales > Tepidanaerobacteraceae > Tepidanaerobacter > Tepidanaerobacter sp. EBM-49. The sequence goes on along the minus strand of NZ_MPPE01000013.1, from coordinate 62,830 downwards.
GGCTTAGAAAGCTTAGAAAGCCGGAAAAAATCAATTAATTATATTATTAATTTAAGATTTATTGGATAAAAGATTCTTTGGCACCTACGGGCTGAAATGAAATTTCCAGAGAAATTTGCGGCGTAAGGAGCCTTTTTTTAAATTCTTCATTAATCCTATTTCCTATATTTTGGAGATTTTCTTCCGCTATATCAGTAAGCAAAACAACTACTCGAGATTTGTTCCACCAGCTAAATACATCTCCTTTGCGTAGAAACCGGGCCAAGATTTCGTGTAAGATATTTTTTGCTACATCTATATCTTTGTCAGAACAATTACTGCCGGTTTCAATAATTGAAATCAAGCCTAAAAATTCTTTATCCCCGGATCTAAGTATCTTGCGGCGCTCAAAGTTATATATGGCTTTGAAATAATCCGGCTCGCAAAATAGCGCTCCGTTAATAACATCTTCATTTATTATGGTATAGCTTATCTGTGTAAGATTCTTTTCGGGGTCGTCTTCGCTGCCGGCAGTAATTTTGTGGTATATGGCTTTAAGCTCAGGCGTTGGTCTTACAGACATTTCTTTATACAGTCTTGCAGTTATATAATTATAATGATTCAAGGCATTTTTATACTCATGTAATTCGATTAGTGCATCGAGAAAGTATACATGGAATGATTCTTCGAAAGGTTCATAATTGACTACTCTCTCATATATGTCTATTATATCCAGATATTCATTATTTTCCTTTAACAACTCAAAAAGTCTTAACACGGACTGGACGAAAATACGATGATAGCGGCTCCGAAAAAGAAACGCCCATTCGCTATAGGGATTTTCTGCAAGAAACTCTCCTTTATATATATCTATTGCTTCTAAGTAAACCTTTTTCGCCTTTTCAGGATTATCCACTCTTAAACTATCAGCTTCTTTTACCTTTTCCTCGAACTGAACAAAATCAATTGTGCAAGAATCGCCGGGATCGAATATATAAAATCCGTTTTCGAAAATTATATCAAAGTAGTGCTTCGTCTCCTCGCTATTTATAAGTCCGACAGACTCAAGGCCTTTTCTAAGACGAAATATTTGAGTTCTAAGGGCATTTTTCGGATCTATAAAATCTGAATCAGGCCATAAACTCTCTATTATATCTTCCGGAACTAATTTCTTATTGTAATAAGTAATAAAATACTTTAACAATTCCAGATTCTTATTGTTTCGTTTGCTTTTTTTTAAAATTGACTCATCGTCAAGTTTTATGTCGAAATTACCAAATGTATTAATCTTTATAGTCAAACCGACACCCCCCTTTAAACCCCATTTTCTTCTTAGTCTGATTGTCTTTTTATCTCTATTTTAATTATAACATTTAAAAGTGATACTTTATAAGAACTTTTTCTATAAAAACAGCTACAAGATCAGGATCATATTCCTTTCCCGCACCCTTCTTAAGTTCTTCCACTGCTTCATTTTGCGACAATGTTCTTGGGTAAGGTTTATAATTGGTCATAAAATCGTATGCATCAGCAATTGCTGCAATTCTTGCTTTCAGTGGTATTTCTTCGCCCTTTAAACCCTTTGGGTATCCGGAACCATCCCAGTTTTCGTGATGCGCAAGTACGTATTGTGCAATTTCTGAAAAATCACCTACGCAGCTCAATATTCGATAGCCTATTTCTGGATGCCGCCTCATTTCTGCTATTTCTTCCTCTGTCAATGGACCGGTTTTATTTATAATTGATTTGTCTATTGCAACTTTGCCAATATCGTGAAGGAGGCCTATTGTTTTAAGCTCACTTAACTCTCTTGAGCTTAAAAGTATCTCCTTTCCTATGGCTACGCATAGATCGCTTACTCGTTTCGAATGTTTTTCTTCTAAGGGATGAGCTTCATATAAAGTTTTAACAATTGTTGAAATAGTCATATTTCGCATGCTAGAACTTTCGAACAACTTATTTTTATACATAAGATTTTCCGCTCTTTTTATGATTTCATTTATGTCTTCTTCTGCGGATTTCTTAACTTCCCACCCGCAAGAAATAGATAAATTTATTGAGCCTACCTTGGTATTGGCAGCTGCAATCACTATTCGGTCGATGACTTGCTTTACACCTTCTTCTGAAGTTTTTGGAAGCAAGACCGCAAATTCGTCACCGCCAATTCTAGCTACTATGTCATCTCTTCTACAGGAAAGTCTTAAAGCATCTGCCGCTTTTTTTAGTATTTCATCTCCAAATTCATGTCCAAAGGCATCATTTGCCAGCTTTAGACCATTTATATCTGCCATAATTACAGCAATAGGCAAATTTCTATCAGTATCAAGCCTGCGCAACTCCTCTTCAAAAAATCTGCGGTTATAAAGGCCGGTTAATTGATCATGGTAGCTTAAATACTCTATTGATTTTAATGTAGCTTCGAGAAGCTCTTTTTCATTTATCAGCATTTCTTCATTTCTCTTGCGAATAATTCGAATCCATGCATTACTAAACAAGATAGTAAGACTTGACTCATCATATTTGGTATAATCTGAGTCTTTGTTTGCAACGGCTGCCACTATAACAATTTTACCTTTGTCAAATATCGGCACCGATAAGTATCTGGATAGATTGACATAATTGTTTTGAAAATCAAGATTATCAAAACAATTTATAACTATCGATTGTTTTTCCTTTATAACATTTGCCCAGAAGCCTGCCTTTTCAAAATCTACTTTAATATTATTTTTTTCTAATTTGCACTCGTTCAATATGCTGTCAGAAATACAAGCAAGTTCAATTTCATTACTGTCCTCATTATAAATGAAAGCATATGCCAATTTGCTTTCTGTTATCTTTAGCGCCTCATTTAATGTGAAATAAATTAATTCCTCTATGCTATTAAAATCTTGCTGGAGTATTTTTATTAAGCTTTCGCTCAGCTCAATGTTCTGTCTTGCAAGTTGTTCAGCTTTTTTTCGTATTATGGATAAGCCCAAATGTTTAAGGTAAAATCTAATCCTATTATGTTTGCTGAAATTTTTGCCTTTTGGCATCAGAAAAATTACATTTCCCAAAAGAATGCCATCTTTTGTGATATTTGCAACAGCTATCTGGCCTATGTCAAGTCCGTTCATCATTTTTGAAATCTCAGACTGTATAAATTCTTCGCCAAGCAGTTCGTCAAGTGAAGAGAAAATAATTATATCATCCGAAATTTGTTCGCTTTTGCATTTTGTGTAGTCAGTAAGCCTTCTGCAAAACAGTGTACAGTACTCCGAAAGCGATCTAGCCTCACTTATGTTAAAGTTCGGGCCGCATGCAACTTTAATCACGAATTTTTCGCCGGAAACATCAAGCAAATTAACAAATACGCAGTTAGCTTTTGATACTAATAAAAAGGCATTTGCGACACTTTGATAGTCCATATTTTCTAACATTTGCAAGAACTCAAGGTCCAATTCGAAAAAATCTTTTGGTACTTTTTTAGGCGGGCCATTAACCCTCTCTGCGAAATTATCTATCATGATTTACCCTCCTATATAAGTTTTAAGCAACCCCATCCCCATATTCTTATATCTATCTATTTTATATAATATCTAAAAATTCCTTTATCTGCGCAATGCCAAATTACATGTCTAAGATTTTGGCGAGAACACCGGTCTCGTACTTAAATTTTTGAACTATATTTTGAATCTGCTCATCGGCCAGTTTGTCGTGGAGAATAATAACCTTCTTGTTTGCACCTCCTATATTGTAGGTAAAAGAGATTTTGTGCTGAGTTATCTCTATGCTGTCTAAAAATATTTTATCTTTGTTAAATTTGACCATCTTCGAGTCTGAAAGTATGCCAAAGCATGATATTGTCACAAATTCAGGATTTAATTTTGTTACCTTCGGTACAACTTTTGCATCCCTTTCTTCGATTCCAACTATTTGAATATGCAATATTTCATTTTCCAAAATCAGTTTCGCATCACTGTATTCTTTGTATTCAGCTATGAGCAAAATAATAAGTATTAGTATAATGCCGGCTAAAGCAAGAAAAAGAAAACTGGCATAGGGCCAATCCTTCATGCTTATAGTCAGTAAAAGGGCTGCACCAGTAAATAAGCATATTGAGGCGAGGATAAATTTTAGCCGTAATTTTATAATATTCAAAATAGACACACCCTTTTATATATGTTGTCCCGTTCTTTTATTTTATAGTAATATAATAATGTAAAAAAGTCGCCACCTAAAAAGGGTGATTTGTAAAAATCCCTATCACATTAATAGGGTGATAGGGATTTTTACAAGTAATTTAGCTATAGAGCTATATTTTTATACAATTTTCGTCTCTTCATGTTTTAGTATTTGTAGTACTGTCTTCATCAAAAAACTTAATAAGCTGGGACTTGTTCTGGACTTCGCATTTTGAATAAATATTTTTTATATGAGTTTTAACCGTATTTTCGCTAAGATGCAGCTCCTCTGCAATCATTTTGTATGTTAATCCTTTTAACAGTAACGCTGTAATCCCTTTCTCTCGCTCAGTAAGTCCTCGGCTAGTCATAAGATTATAAATTGTCTTATCTTGTTCCGGATGAGTCATGTTAAAAAAATTAGTAAGAAAAGCGTGTTCTTTCAGCAATCTTATAAGTTGGTTATTTAAGACAGGTAGCATCAACATTATCACAAATACAATAGCAAGGGCTACTACTGTTGAGCTTGAGGTATTCGGATTTGCGGCGTAAATTCTGCTTGCTGTAATTTCTCCTATAAATACCCCTAATACATTTGCTGCAAGACCTGTGCCAAATATCTTTGCAGTATTTTGGCTGTAATCTACCATTTCGCCAAGGATACTCCACCAAAATAAATCAAAAATGCCACATGCCCCTAGCATCAACGAATCTATTATTATATAGCTTCCTGCGGAACGATCTAAATAAGCAAAGAGCAGAAAGGAAAATCCTATCATGGCAATGCCGACAATCAACGCATAAGTTCTGTTGGTTTCTAATGGTATATTTCGCAAAACAAGTATTGTTGCAATATAAGGAACCGCCCAAAACCAGCTGACAAGAAACCGATGCTCGTAAAATGCAGGATTTATGATGCGATACATAAGGCCAGAATTAATAGTTATAATAATTATGAAAATGCATAAAAACAATAATGGAACTTTTACCTCTTTTTCTAGCGCCGGATTTTGCTGGTTTGTTTCCGGTGCTCCATCAACATCTAGTTTAATATTTAAAAAAAAGGAAAAGACAAGAGAAAAGATTGATATTGCAAGAGCTGTATATGGAGAAAAGTTTACTGCAATTATATTAAAAATTATCATTAAAATATTAGAGAAAATAAGTGCATCTGCAACAGTTTTTATTCTTTTTTCGGGGGGTGTAAAATTCTTAAGATAAAAACCCCAAGATGCTATCGCAAAACCTGCCGAAAATGAAATAACTATTATTGAAACATGCCATGCTGCAGAATAAGGAGTGAAGAAAATGCTGCTGCCGGCTATACATACTAAGGCTGAAATTGAAAAAACCCGTTTTGCCTCATGAATATTTTTTATTAATAAGCCGCAGGAAATAAGTCCTGCGAAATGTGCTGCTATTCCAGAAAAAAGCATATTTTGTACAGAAATATTGTTGCTTTCCCCTAAAGCATAAAAAATTTGTCCTTCAAAGGGAAAAGCAAGCAACCAACCGGAATAAAGCGAAAAGAGAAGTATCGACAAGGTGCAGCTGTTAAAGGAAAACATAGATTTTCCGAATAAACTTTTTTCCCATTGCACTATTTTTCACCGCCTTAGTACGATAGTAACCACAGTAAAGCTCCTCTAGGTTTTACAATTATTACTACTATTCATACTAATCTACATTTTATACTATTATTTTACAATATTTTTCACAAAATTTCCAGTAAATTTCTTGATTTTTATAAAAGATCTTTGTTCTAACTAATTTTTGTTTTAACTATATATATGATATTTCTGTTATAATATTAAAAAGGTATTAGAAAAATCTATTCCGGAGGTGTCAAATTGTCAAAATCCAAAATAGACAGCAAGATATTATGGCCTTTAATCGCCTTATGTCTCGGATGGACACTTATCTACGCAGATAGAACTGCAATGTATCCTCTTCTTTCGGTAATAGGAGATAATTTTCACTTAACAAACACTCAAATAGGGACAATTACCGGCAGTTATTTCCTCATCTATGTAGCAATGCAGATACCATCCGGAATATTTGCCGATAAAATCGGACAGAAAAGGCTTTTGATATCAACTTTTATAATTGTAGGATTTGCTCTTATTGGATTTGCTTTATTTGCTAAAAGTTATTTATCTTTGCTTTTATTTACTGTATTTCACGGATTCGGCGCAGGATTTTTCTATCCTTGTGCATATGGAATAATGCTAAAAATAGTGGATTCTGACTCTTGGGGTAGGGGTGCTGCTATTGTAAATCTTGGAATGTCATTAGGGCTTATTATAGGTCTTGCTGCAAGCGGCCCTTTATACATACATTTTGGTAATTATTCTGCAATATTTCTTCTGCTTGCAATTCTTACTTTGCTGTCCGCATTTATTTTAAATAAAGCAATACCGAATATAGAAAAAAGCATAGCCGGCCAACAGGAAAACTTTAAGGTTTTAGAGGTGCTTAAAAATAAAAATCTATTATTTATAAATCTTTCTCAATTTTGTGCACTATATGGTTATTGGACTGCGGTTACATGGGGTGCCACTTTTTTCTATGAGGAAAGAGGTATAAGTATGGAGTTTGCAGGTCTTTTTGTTGCAATCGTAGGAATAAGCGCCATAATTCCGAGCCTGGTAATGGGTAGTATCTCAGATAAAATCGGAAGAAAAAAAATAGCTCTTGTTCTTTTTCCCCTCGGAAGCCTTACTATTTTTCTCATGGCCTATGCCCGCTCCAAAGCTGCCATAATTCTTTCGCTCATAGCTTATGGCATAGTAGGCAAATCTTCCTGGGATCCGATAGCAGTTGCTTGGACCGGGAGTCATGCCTTTGCAATGGACAAAAAAGCACTCGGCACAGCTATGGGCATATTTAACTTTTCCGGTATGATGTCGGCAGTAGTTGCACCGATAATTACAGGATTTATCAAGGATGTTACAGGCTCACTGGTTGCTGCGTATTATGTGGCTGCAGCTATATCAGTATTAGGAGGATTTCTAGTTATGTTTGTCAGTGAAGAACCTGAAAGTAAATAACACAAAAACTCGCATGTTTTTGCACGCGAGTTTATTGGCAAAATGAGCAAGTCTATAAGCCGAGTTCTGTTTTAGATGGTCATCTATCTAGGATGTCAGTTGCCTGACACCTCAAGCGACCATACCCGGGAGCGCAGCGGGCCACTGCATAAGCTCCTCTATTTGGTCTTGCTCCAGGTGGGGTTTACAGGGCCGGGAAGTCACCATCCCGCCGGTAAGCTCTTACCTTACCTTTCCACCCTTACCCGGTATCATCCCAAGGAAAATACCGGGCGGTATATTTCTGTTGCACTATCCTTGAGGTCGCCCTCACTGGGTATTACCCAGCACCTTGCCCTATGGAGCTCGGACTTTCCTCGAACACAAAGTGTCCGCGACCATCTGACTTACTCATTTATGTATGTGTTATTTTATGTAAAATCAGTTACATTTTATAGCTTTTAATCAAATTCTATATCTTCTTCATCAATAGCTTCATCAATTCCTTGATTAGCCAGCTCATCTGCTCTCTTATTATATTCTCTTCTTATATGCCTTATAGTAAAATTTTTGAATTCATTTATCAAAGAACATACTTCTTCATACAACGGCTTAAGTCCGGCATTTTTTACCTGATATTCTTTATTTATCTGCTTTACCATAAGTTCGCTGTCTGAAAATACCTCAATTTCATCACACTGCATCTCAAGAGCTTCTCTCAAAGCGGTAACAAGCGCCGTATACTCTGCAATATTATTTGTGGTCTCGCCTATGTAATCATTGATTTCTTTTATGACATTATTATTTTCGTCTACGAAAACTATGCCTATACCCGCGCTTCCCGGATTGCCTCGAGAAGCCCCATCTGTATAAACTGTAAGTTTACTCATAAATCCTCCCATTGCTTATATTTTTACGAATTTATTTAGTATTTTTCTTCACTGTTTAACCAATATACGACCACAGTGCTCGCAGTAAACTATTTTTTCTGAGCGCATTACCTCATCGGCTATCATAATAGATAATTCGGTCATACATCCTCCACACGTAGAGTTTTCTATCACCGGAGCAACTGGATTGGGTTTATTTTTCTTTATTCTTTTGTATATATTAAGCAGCTCGGGAGAAATCGTATTTTCTAATTTAGTTTTTCGTACTTCAATTGATTCAAGCTCCTCTTTTATTTTACCAAGTTCTTGACAAGTTTTCAATCGTTTTTCGCTATATTCTTTCTTGATAGTATCAATAATTTCCTGAGACTTTTCGATTTCCTTGCTAAGTATTTCAATTTCTTCCATCATCTCAATGGCACTTTCTTCACTTTTTTTAGTCCTGTCTTGCAACAATTCCTGCTTGTCTTTTAAAGCGTTTAATTCCTTTATTGTAGTCACTTCTCCGCCATAAATCCTTTCTTCAAACTGTCCTATTTCATCGGTAAATTCATTTATCTTCTTTTCTACTTTTTTTAGCTCTTTGTCTAAAAATAAAAAGCGCTCTCTTTTACTATCGATAAAAGACTTTTCCTCGCTCATTTCCCTTTTTAGTTTTCCTAATTCTTTTAAGGCCATATGATTATTCAATGATGCCTCAAGTATCTTAGATTGCTTTTCCAACGTTTGATATTCATACAGTAAAATTAGTTCTTCTTTTACACTAGCCATTTTATGCACCTCTTTCAAAATAAAAAGAGAACGGGATAACTCCTGTTCTCATATAATAATAAAAGGATCCTTATTTTCAAATATATGAAAATCTATTTCTTTGTTTTGCAGTTTACTTTCATTGTCTAAATAGTTTTTAAGAGCCAAAAGTAGAATGTTCTCCGTTGGAAAATGTCCGGCGTCAATAACCGCTATGCCAATCTCACCTGCATCAACAGCTTCATGATATTTCAAGTCGCCGGTAACCATAACGTCTGCACCGTTTAAGGCAGCGGTCTGCAATAAGTCTGCTCCTGCTCCGCCACATATGGCCACCTTTCTAATTTCTTTGTTTAAGTCGCCGACAGCTCTAACATAAGGGGTCTTAAGTTTTTGCTTTACAACTTCACAAAATTCTTTTAAGGGCATGGATTCATTTATATAGCCCATTCTTCCTATTCCATAAATTTTGCCTTGATTTTCAGCTGGATATATATCAAAAGCAACTTCTTCATACGGATGAACTTTTAGCATTGCATCTATAACTTTAGTTTGCAAACTTTCCGGAATAATAGTTTCTATACGCACTTCATCAACTTTTTCCAGCTTACCTTCTTCCCCGATAAATGGATGGGTACCGCTTAATGGTTTAAAGGTGCCTGTGCCGTTTATATTAAAGGTGCAGTGACTGTAATTTCCAATATGGCCTGCCCCTGCATCACACATCGCATCTCTTACCGTATCTTCATATCCCTTGGGCACAAAAACAACTATTTTCTTTAATTTTTCTTCATAGGTTTGTTTCAAAATTTCAACTTGTTCAAGCCCGAGGGTATTGGCTAAAATATCGTTGATGCCTCCATAAGCTATATCCATATTGGTATGAGCCGAATAAATAATTATATCATTTTTAACTGCAGTAGAAACTAGCCTTCCAATGGGGGTATCTGTTCTTAATGATTTGAAAGGTTTAAAAAAAAGCGGATGATGCGAAATTATCATATCAAAATCATTTTTTGAGGCAAAATCAACTGTCTCCTGGGTTACCGTGAGAGTCAGCAAGACTTTTGATATATCTTTGGACGGATCGCCTACTGCTAAACCGGGATTGTCCCAGTCTAATGCAAGGTTCGTCATTGCCCATTTTTCTAATATTTGAATTAACATTTTGCAAGAAATCATTTTATGGCCTCCTTTAACACATCAAGCCTTTTTTTATATTCAAGAATCATCTGTTTGCTGTCTGTCCTTCGAGAGTCTTTTAGGCTTTCAATAATCATCTTAAGATGTTTTTCTTGATATTTCATGTATGATACAGTAATTGGATCCTTTTTGTGCCGCAGTATAGGACCAAACAGCACATCTGCCTCAACAAAAGCTAGAGTTCCTACGCTTTTTATCGTTAACACCTCATAAAATTTTCCGTCTTCCTTGCAAACATCCTCATCTATTATTTTGTAGCAATGAGTCAGAAGATATTTTCGAAGTTCGGCAACATTTTTCATTGGCTGCAATATAATAGTTTGAAATGAAGATGCAATTTGTTTTGATTCTTCGAAAATGTCGATAATTGTCATGGCTCCCATTCCGGAAATTACAGCTACATCGCTTTCTTTTGATGTTAAAGGTTTAAATCCAGAACCATATCGCAGTTCAATGCGATCCATAAATCCGAATCTTCCAATGTTTTCCTTTGCTTTTAGATATGGTCCGGGCAGCACTTCAGTTGCTATAACTTTAGGACAGATGCCTTCAGTCACAAGATATATGGGTAAATAAGCATGATCTGTTCCTATATCGGCTACTTTTGAACCTTTAGGGATTTTTGACGCTATAAGTTGTAATCTCTTTTTGATTCTCATTTCTACCTCTGTCAAAGTAAGCAAAACAGCGGAGAAAATTCCCCACTGTTTTCGCCTTATTCCAAGAAATCTTTAAGCCTTTTGCTCCTGCTGGGATGACGCAGTTTTCTCAAGGCCTTAGCTTCAATTTGTCTAATTCTTTCCCGGGTTACTCCAAATTCCTGTCCGACTTCTTCTAATGTTCTAGGGCGCCCGTCATCAAGACCAAATCTCAAGCGCAGCACCTTTTCTTCTCTAGGTGTCAAGGTTTCCAATACATCTTCCAGCTGTTCTTTTAGCAAAAGATAAGCTGCTGCATCTGCAGGAGCTAATGCTTCGTCATCAGGGATAAAATCTCCTAAAAAGCTATCCTCTTCTTCACCTATGGGAGTTGCAAGGGAAACAGGTTCTTGTGCTATTTTCATTATTTCTCTTACTTTTTCAACAGGTAGTTCCATTTCCTCCGCAATCTCTTCCGGGGTAGGGTCCCTGCCAAGTTCTTGCAGTAGCTGCCGCTGAACCCGAATGAGCTTATTTATTGTTTCGACCATATGCACAGGTATTCTTATGGTCCTTGCTTGATCGGCTATGGCCCTGGTAATTGCCTGTCTTATCCACCATGTAGCATAAGTGCTGAACTTATATCCCTTTTTATAATCGAATTTTTCTACTGCTTTCATCAAACCCAGGTTGCCTTCTTGAATCAGGTCAAGAAAGAGCATACCTCTGCCTACATATTTTTTTGCAATGCTGACCACTAATCTCAGGTTTGCTTCTGCTAATCGGCGTTTTGCCTCTTTATCTCCTGCTTCAATGCGCTTTGCAAGCATTATTTCTTCTTCAGCCGAAAGAAGTGGAACTTTTCCTATTTCTTTTAAATACATCCTTACCGGGTCATCGATGGCCACTCCCTCTGGAGCGGAAAGGTCTATTTCTTCCGGAGGAACCTCTTCAAGTTCAAGATCTTCTTCTGTAGAAGCTTCTTCGCTATCGTCTATAATTTCAATCCCCATTTCTTCCAAGGATTCATATATTTTATCAATTTGATCAGCATCCAGATCCTCCAAATCTTCTAAGGCATTCATAATTTCTCCGTAAGAAAGTGTCCCATTTTTCTTGCCTTTTTCTATTAGGTCCTTTACAATTTTCATTTTATCCTGCATTTTGTCCTGCGTTGCTTTTTTGCTGTTTTTCTTTTCCATCTGCTCTTTTTCTGCCATTATGCCCCCTCCTTCCCCGGATTAGTGTAAGTCTTTAATCCATTCATTTCAGTCTTAAGTTGTTGATAGGTATTCAAAAGACTGTTGATCTCCTCTCTTTGACCTAGCATTTCAGCTTCCTTTATCTCTCGTCTCACTTGAGATATGGCTTTTTTAAGATATCCTTGTTTTATCTTGACAACAAGAGAATTTATAATTTCTTTGTCGTCTGAAATTAGATTTTCAAAAAGTATCGCTGAAAGTTCTGCGCCTTCTTCTTCATCTAAATAATTAAAAATGTCAGAGGCATTTACCTCTTGATTTTTATTGACCATTTCAAATATAATTTCAGCAATTTTTTTTGTGTTTTTATTTGTAAAAAATCGAGGTTCAATTTTTTCTCCCAAGTTTTTCCACATACGATTATCACTTTCAAGCATAAATTTTAGCAGCTTACGCTCGGCCTTATGAACTCCGCTGATTGCGGGTGCTTTAGATAAGACAAAATTATTCGAACCGGTTAAACCTTCTCTAGAACCGGCTCGCGACATTGCTTGAGCTGATTTTTTTCTTTTTCCCTTTGCTTCCTTTATTATAGAACCGGCAGAAATGCCAATTTCTGAAGCTAGTTTCCTAGCATATATCTCTAGTTCCGGTTCGCTGTCCACAGCGCTGAGGATCTCTATAGCTCGCTCAATAAATTTTAATTTCTCCTCCGAATTATTTATATTAATACCTTTTTTTGCTAAAGTCAATTTATAATTTATTAGATCTTCTGCATTATTTAGAAGACCTCGGAAATAATCCGGACCGTATATGCTTACTATTTCGTCAGGGTCTTTGCCTTCAGGCAAAGCTAGAACCTTTACATAAAGTCCTTCTTGAGCCAATACTTCCATTCCTCTTACAGTAGCAGCTTCTCCGGCTGCATCTCCATCATATGAGAGAATAACACTATTTGTATATTTTTTAAGCAGCTTTGCCTGGTTTTTTGTAAGGGCAGTGCCCAAAGAAGCTACGGCATTTTCAAAGCCGTGTTGGTGCAGCATTATGCAGTCCATATAACCTTCGACTATAATAACGTCTAAAGACGGATCTTTTTTTATTTTTGAAAGAGCATACAAATTATCGCCTTTTGAAAACAGCGGCGTTTCAGGAGAATTTAAATATTTCGGAAGGGATTCATCAAGGGCGCGCCCTCCAAATCCTATTATGTTTCTTGTAATATCCTCTATAGGAAAAATTATCCTGTTCCTAAACCTGTCATAAAAACCTTTTTTATCCTTTCGCGGTATGGCAAGACCTATTTTCTCCAAGGCTTCAGCGCTTATACCTTTACTTTTGTAAAATTTGATAAGCGAATTCCAGGATTTTGGAGCATAACCAATACAAAACTTTTCTATTGTCTCGTCTCTTATACCGCGTTTTTTCAAATAATTTATCGCGTTTTTACCTTCGCTTGTATGAAGTAAGCAGTAGTTATAGTATTTTGCCGCTAACCTATTTATTGAAAAATATTCACGTTTTGTTCGAAATTCCTCGGAAAACTCCTGATTCATATCATGCGGAAGTCTTACATTAAATTTATCTGCAAGATACCTGACAGCCTCAGGAAAGCTAAGATTTTCTTTTTTCATTACAAAGTTAAAAACATTTCCACCTGCGCCGCACCCAAAGCAATAAAACAGCTGCTTCTCTCCATTTACACTAAATGAAGGAGTTTTTTCATCGTGAAAAGGGCATAGACCCTTGTAATTCTCACCCTGCTTTTTGAGAGAAACATATTCTGAAACAACAGCCACTATATCAGCTGCGTTTTGCACTTCTTTAATAATGTCTTCAGGATAAAACCCCATTTTCTTCACCAAACCTCAAAAACTTCCTCAATCATTAATAAAGTAGTTCTTTTTTGGTTTATTGATTTATCTCTCCTCTTTTCAAATTTACATAAAACATTATTCTACGTTAATACCCATTATTCCTTCTTTTATTTTTACAAATCTATGAGCAAAATTTTTTATATTTCCAAGGGCCATGATGATGGAACAAAAAACTCTTTGAACTTGCTTATTGCAAAAATATCCGTCATTCCTGCTATATAATCAGCCACCGCTCTTTGAATTCCTGACTCCTGGGATATTTTTACAAATTCTAAAGGCATAAGATCCGGGTTATTAATATAATGTTCGAATAAGAGTTTGATCATTTCTCTGACTTTGTTTTCCTGGGTCTTTGCAGATGAACCTATATAAACCTTTTCAAAGAGGAATGTTCTCAGTTCCCAAGTTGCATTAAAAACATTATCACTCATTTTTACTTCGGCTTTTTCATAGCTTGTCTCGATAACATCCTTAATCATTGTATCAATACGCTCTCCGTGCTTTTTGCCTAAAATGGCAACTGATTTTCGCGGCAGGTCCTCTTCTTTAAGTATTCCTGCTCTTTCAGCATCATCAATATCATGATTTATATATGCAATCCAATCAGATAGCCTTACTACATATCCTTCTAATGTTGCAGGTTTTCCCCTTGTGGTATGGTTTCTAATCCCATCTCGCACTTCCCATGTAAGATTAAGCCCTGTGCCTTTTTCCAAAAAATCTACGACTCTAAGGCTTTGCTCTTCATGTCTGAAGCCCTCGTCTAAAAGCTCATTTAGCACTTGTTCGCCCGTATGCCCAAAAGGTGTGTGTCCTAGATCGTGCCCTAATGCAATAGCTTCTGTTAGGTCTTCGTTTAATCTTAAACTTCGAGATATCGTCCGTGCTATCTGAGATACTTCTAGTGTATGAGTGATACGAGTTCTGTAATGGTCGCCTTCAGGCGAAATAAATACCTGGGTTTTGTGTTTTAATCGTCGGAAAGCTTTTGAGTGAATTATTCTGTCTCGGTCTCTTTGAAAATCTGTTCTTATACTACATTTTTCCTCCTCTCTGCATCGGCCTTTCGTATTACAGCTCAGAGAGGCGTAAGGGGAAAGATAATTTCTTTCAAAGTCCTCCTGTCTTTCGCGAAAATTCACAGGACACCACTCCTTAAAGATTTCCGAATCAGCTTTTGGTCATTCTCGTATATATGATATTCGATATCAAGATCCCTTTTTCCTCTAATTTATTAAAAAATAGATAAAGCAAGAGTGCAACAAAACGTAATTGGCACTCTTGCTTTTTTGTTTTTATATTTACGGATATAAGCTTTTTAACCTATCTTAATTATTATCCTCTCTGGGATTTGTAAGCTGAGCTTGTGCCGCAGCAAGTCGTGCTATTGGTACTCTAAAGGGCGAACAACTTACAAAATCAAGCCCTATCATATGACAAAACTCTACCGAACTGGGTTCGCCGCCGTGCTCACCGCAAATACCTATCAGAAGATCAGGTTTTACACTGTGGCCTTTTTCTACTGCCATCTTCATTAATAAGCCGACTCCATCTCTATCTAAAACAATAAACGGTGAATCGCTTAGTATCTTGTTTTCAATATAATGTGGAAGTATTTTGCCCTCAGCATCATCTCGGCTAAAGCCGAATGTTGTCTGTGTCAAATCATTTGTTCCAAAAGAGAAGAAATCTGCATAATTTGCAATTTTATCAGCAGTAAGGCAAGCTCTCGGCAGCTCAATCATTGTACCTATTAGGTAGTGTACTTTAATTCCTTCTTCTTCAAACACATCTTCTGCTGTTTTTTCTACGGCTTCTCTTAGAATTCTAAGTTCAGCCTCATGTCCTACTAATGGTATTTCGATCTCAGGAAGAACTTTTACGCCTTTCTTTGCAAGATTGCATGCTGCCGTAAGTATCGCTCTAACTTGCATAGTATATATTTCGGGATATAAGAGGCCAAGCCTGCATCCTCTAAGTCCCAACATTGGATTCATTTCGCTTAGCGCACGAACTTTCTTTAATATTTCTTGTTTTTCTTCTAATTCTTTGGATGGGCCTTTCGCCTTAAGTTCCATTATTTCAACTATGAGTTCTTCCTCATTAGGCAAAAATTCATGAAGCGGGGGATCTAATAACCTTACGGTAACAGGCAGACCTTCCATTGCTTGGAATATGCCTTCAAAATCTTTTTGCTGCATTGGAAGAATCTTGCTCAGTGCTTCTTCCCTTTCTTCTTTGGTCTCCGCCATAATCATCTGCTGAACTACCGGCAGCCGATCCTGAGCCATAAACATATGCTCTGTCCTGCAAAGACCTATTCCCTCTGCGCCAAATTCCAATGCCTTTTGAGCATCAGATGGTGTATCAGCATTTGCTCTAACTTTTAGTTTGCGTATTTCATCGGCCCAAGCAAGAATTTGATTAAATTCTTCAGAAAGCTCAGGATCAATTAACGGGACTTGGCCAAGCATAACCTCTCCTGTCGAACCATCAATAGAAATTATATCACCTTTTTTAACTGTAATCTGCCCGACTTTAAACTCTTGTTTTTCATAGTCGATTCGAATACTTTCACAACCTGATACACATGGTTTGCCCATTCCTCTTGCCACAACAGCAGCATGGCTTGTCATGCCTCCACGGCTTGTAAGTACGCCTTGAGCCGCTACAATACCATGAATATCGTCAGGAGTAGTTTCCGTTCTGACAAGGATTATTTTTTCGCCGTTGTTTCCAAGAGCTTCTGCCTCATCCGGATCAAAAACCACACGGCCGCAGGCTGCACCTGGTGAAGCCGGCAATCCTTTGGCTATTGGCTGCACTTTTGCATTTGGGTCTATTCTGCGGTGCAGCAGGGTCTCTACTTGGCCCGCCGGCACCCTAAGAATTGCTTCCTCTTTAGTTATGAGGCCTTCCTTTACCATATCAACTGCCACTTTAACGGCTGCTTGTGCTGTGCGTTTGCCGCTGCGGGTCTGCAGCATGTATAGTTTGCCGTTTTCAATGGTAAATTCTATATCCTGCATATCCCGATAATGTTTTTCAAGTAAGTTGCAAACATTTATAAACTGCTCATAAACCTCAGGCATTACTTCTTTAAGCTGTTTTATATCTTGAGGTGTCCTGATACCTGCAACTACGTCTTCGCCCTGAGCATTCATTAAAAATTCGCCATAAACTTCTTTTTCGCCGGTAGAGGGATTCCTTGTAAATGCAACACCGGTTCCTGAATCATTGCCCTTATTCCCGAATACCATTGCCTGAACATTCACAGCAGTTCCTAAATCATCAGGTATCTTATTAATCCTGCGGTAGACTTTTGCCCTCTGATTGTTCCAAGATTTAAACACCGCTTCTACTGCCATTAGAAGCTGTTCCTTTGGATCTTGGGGAAAATCTCGCCCAGTCTCTTCTCTTATCAATTTTTTATAGCCCTCTATAACTTCCTTCCAGTCTTCAGCATCTAGTTCTGTGTCATATGTAGCATTCTTTTTCTTTTTGACCTCGCTTATTATTTCTTCAAACTTTTCATGAGGAACTTCCATAACTACATTTCCAAACATCTGAATAAATCTTCTGTAGCTGTCATAGGCAAAGCGCTCGTTGCCGGTTTTCTCTGCAAGCCCTTTTACGCTCTCATCATTTAGGCCTAAGTTAAGTATCGTGTCCATCATACCGGGCATAGATATAGCAGCGCCTGATCTTACGGACACAAGGAGAGGATCTTTAGGATCTCCAAGCTTTTTGCCCATTTCTTTTTCTAGCTCTTCCAATGCTTGAAAAATCTGGGATAAAATATCCTCCGATATTTTTTCACCTTCCTCATAATAGTTCAAGCAAGCTTCCGTGGTAATTGTAAAGCCCATAGGTACAGGCAAACCTATTTTTGTCATTTCTGCCAGATTTGCGCCTTTTCCTCCAAGTAGCTTGCGCATTTGAGCATTGCCTTCGCGAAAATTGTAAACATATTTTTTTGCCATCTTTACATTTCCCCTTTCTGTATTATTTCCAATATATTACTTGCTATCTCTTCTACTGCTTTATTCGAAACATCAATTTGTGGACATCCGATTTTTTTCATAATGTTTTCAGCATACTCAAGTTCTTCTTTTATTCTGTCAAGTTGCGCATAGCTTGCTTTTTCGTCAAGTCCCATAGCCTTTAGTCTTTCACGTCTTATTTCATATAATTTTTCCGCAGTTATAGTAAGACCTACAATTTTATTGGGCGCTAGAGTGAACAATTCATCCGGAGGCGCCACTTCAGGTACGAGCCTTAAATTAGCCACTTTAAGTCTTTTATGAGCAAGGAACATTGCTAAGGGAGTCTTGGAAGTCCTGGAAACACCGATAAGCACTACATCGGCACGGGAAAGGCCTCTCGGGTCTTTGCCGTCATCATACTGCACGGCAAATTCTATTGCCTCTACCTTTTTAAAGTAATCTTCATCTGTTCGATGAACTAAGCCAGGCTGCAGATGAGGTTTCACATCAATTATTTTTGAGAAGGCTTCCATCATGGGTCCCATTAAATCCACAATTGGAATGTTGTTTTCGTTTGCAAGATTTATAAGAAGCTGCCTTACCTCAGGCAGGACGATAGTGCAAACAATTATACAGTTGTCCGTATGTTTTGCCTCTTCAATTATGTCTGTCACATATTCACTATCCGTTACATAAGGGATTTTACGGATTTCTACTTTTCCGGAGTTAAATTGAACCATTGTTGCACGGGTTACAATTTCTGCTGTTTCTCCAATAGAATCTGAAACAACAAAAACCACCGGCTGGTTTTTATCTTCTTTTATAATTATCCCTCCCTTCAGTTCTTTCCAAGCTCAACAAAAAGTTTAGTAATAGTTGTTTTAGTCACTTTGCCAACTATTTTATACTTTTCTTGACCGTTTTCTATTACAGCTTTAACCACCGGTAGTGCATCGACTTGATGATCTACAATCTTTCTTGCGGCTTCATATGCGCTTTCCTCGGGAGTTACAGTTACTATATTGGGCATCCTAGTCATAACAACACCTATAGGTATTTGATGCGTATTAGTATTTCCTATGGCTGTTTTAAGCAAGTCCTTTCGGGAAACTATCCCCTGCAGATTCCCCTCATCGTCTGAAACAAATAAGGTGCCCACATCTGTCAAGAATAAGGTAACTATTGCATCATATACAGAAGTGCTTTCTTTTACGATTACCGGAGTTGCTTTGATTTCGTCTACTTTAATATCAGTTATTTTCTCTGATATTAAAGTATCTACGGCTTTACCGGTAAAGAAATAGCCTACTCTAGGTCTTGCCTCCAGCACACCAAGCATAGTCAAAACTGCAAGATCCGGTCGCAGTGCCGATCGGGTCAAATTAAGTTTTTCCGCAATTTGTTCGCTTGTAATTGGCTCATTTTTTTTTACTATATCTACTATCAAAGCCTGTCTTGGTGATAATTTTATGAGTTTTCACTCCCTTCAAAAACGCACAGGCTGCAAATGCCAACTAATATTATACTACAAAACTTTCAAAAATCCTCTTTTTACAGAAAGAATTATTTTAGGCATTATGAGTGAAAGCTTTGGACGTCTTTTATAAATTGGGTTGTTTTAAGTTTTTTATCAATATGATATTCTATAAAAAGCTCTAATATCTCCTGTAGCTGCTGTTTAGTATATTCTTTAATTTCAATGTCTTCCAGTTCTTCATAGGTCTTTGTCAGCATCTTTCTCATTACATTTAAGGTATCTGTAGTAATGTTTACCGCTTTTTTATCTTTTTCGATACAATCTCTGCAGAGAATGCCTCCCATTGAAGGGCTAAAATAAATTATATTAAAATTTTTTTTGCCGCAGTTCACGCACCTAAAAAGTTCCGGTGTAAAACCATTAAGTGCTAAAAGCTTTATTTCATAAATCCTGCTTAGTACCTCCGGATTTTCTGATTCCTGCAATAGATACATTGTTTTTAAAAAGAAATCAAAAAGCTGTTTATTTTTATCTTCTAAGGGCGTCGATGCTCTCAGAAGCTCTGCAAAATACAATCCATATGCTACAGCCTCTAGGCTCTGGCGTATTCTAAAAAAAGATTCCTTGATTTCGCATTGGCTTACAGAATCCAGACTTTTGTTCTCTAAAATCAAAAAATTGCTGTAGCAAAAAAGCTGAGTACCGGCTAAAATGGGACTGCGAGGCCGTCTAACTCCTCTTGCCACAACATGGATTTTGCCCTTGTCAGGCGAAAAAAGCGTAAGCACTTTATCTGCTTCGCCTAAATTTCTGTGGCCTAAGACTACGGCATCAGTTCTATAAAGAGCCATTTAAAGTTTACTCCTTCATTAATACAATCAGTATTTTACATATTTAAAAACATAATTATTTTTTTAAAGAAAACTATGTATCCGACTATTACTGCATTTACTGCAGATATGAGCACAGCGCCGGCCGCTACATTTTTAGCAGCTTTAGCTAGCGGATGATATTCTGTGGTATACATATCAACAACTGTCTCAATTGCTGTATTAATCATTTCTGCAACTAATACCATTGTAACCGTCAAGGAAATCGCTAAGATTTCAGATATGCTAAGTTTGAGTATAAAGCTTAGTAATACAACTATTATTGCAGCAGAAAAATGAATTTTTATATTGCGTTGGGTTTTAAATGCGTAAACCACCCCTGCTAAAGCGCATAAAAAACTTTCTCCCAGGCTTCGGGTTTTTTTCATCTTAGCCAACCTCTTTTGTCATCTTGTTAAACCTATGGATTCTAAAATCTTCTCTTCTTTATTTCTCATAACTGCTCTTTCGCTTTCAGTCTCATGGTCATAACCCAAAAGATGTAATATGCCGTGAGTTACTAAAAATCCGATCTCCCGTTCTATCGAATGACCATATTCCTCAGCTTGGCTCCTAGCCCTTTCCAATGAAATGACCACATCTCCCAATAACTCTTCTTCTTCACATTCAAAGCTGATATCCGATTCATCCACGCTTTCCCGCATAGCAAAAGAAAGTACATCTGTCGGTGCATCGATTGATCTATAGTTTTTATTAAGATTTTGAATATATTCATCATCTACAAGCACAATGCTGACTTCCACATCACCTGACACGTTTTCAGCTAGTAGTGCAGCATTAATTACCTTCGCTATAAGATCTTCCAGTTCTTTTGAAACCTCAATTTTGTTTTGCATATTGTTTATTATTACATCTGCCATCATTCCAAGTCCTTTCCTTGTAATTCCCTTAGTTTTTCGGGATATTCGATACGCGTATGAAAAATTCCCGTAAGCACTTTAGAAAAAGCGATTGCTATTTTATCAAGGTCTTTTAAGGTTAAATCGCACTCATCTAATTGTCCGTCGGAAAGTTTATCTTTGATTATCTGGCGAATCAATCCCTCGATCTTGCCGGGAGTAGGATTTGGCATAGACCTAACTGCAGCTTCAACGCAGTCTGCCAGCATTACTATTGCAACTTCTTTTTTCTGAGGCCTGGGGCCTTCATAACGATATATTTCCTTATCTACTTTTTTATCTTTATTGTCACCGTTTTCTTCTAAAGCCTTATTGTAAAAAAATGATAGTAAGGTAGTCCCATGATGCTGCTGAATGAAATCCTTAATGCAGGATGGAAGATGGTATTTGTCCGCCGATTCAATCCCGTCTTTTACATGCGATGTAATAATTAACGCACTAAGAGCAGGAGTTAATTTATCATGAGGATTATCCGACATAAATTGGTTTTCTATAAAAAAATATGGGCGTTTTAATTTACCAATATCGTGATAATCTGCCCCCACCCGGGCAAGTAAGGCATCTGCACCAACAGCTTCGGCGCCTGCCTCTGCCAAGTTGCCGACTATTACGGAATGATGGTAGGTGCCCGGTGCATCCAGCATTAATTTTCTAAGCAGTGGCTGGTTCGGATTTGAAAGTTCTAGCAGTTTTATGGCGCTTGTAATTCCAAAGGCAGTTTCTAAAAAAGGAAGCATGCCAATTGCAAGTATGGAAGATAAAATCCCATTGACGAGTCCCCAGGCACTTTGCCTTGCTACTTCCAAAAACGTGCTGCTATTATTCAAAAGCAGAAGGCCCGTTATACTAAAAACATTTATTGTGCTAATTATCACTCCAGCCTTTGTAAGATCAGATCTTAGCGACACTTTTGTTGAGCAAAAAACTCCTGCAAGCGCCCCTGCAAGCGCAACTAATATAAATGAAAAATCATTTTCAAACATTATCCCACATACCGCACTCATGGCAAAACTTGAAAGTATCGCTATATTGGGATTGATGAGAATAGATATAAGCATGCTGCCCGCCGCCAAAGGCACCAGATATTTTGAAATAGGTTTTATCCCTACTGAAATAACCAGAGTAGCGAGTATTATCGTTACAAATAGAGCTAAATATACATTGTTGGCGTATACATTTTTATGAAAAGTATATATGGAGTAGCCTAACATACCGGTAAGGAGAGCCGATATTATGCAAGCTCCGGCAATCAAGCTTAAATCTGCCCACGGCTCTCCCACAAGTAATCCTAATTCCTTTAGCATTTCTTTATGCTCTTTTGTTATAACTGTTCCTTTTTCAATTAGCACCTGATTTGCAACAACTTTTACTGGGGCTACGGCTTCCATGGCCTCCCGCTGCTGTTCCTCAGTTGCTTCTCTGTCATATATCATATTAGGCTTAATCGTAAATAAGGCAATTTCTTCGCCTATATTTTTATATTCTGCAGGCAGTTTTAGGTCTTTAAACTCATCTATTACATATTTTTTTGTCCTTTCTAATGAATCTTCTTTAACGCCTTCCTCCATAACTTCTTCAATTACGGCCTTTACTATTGTCTCAAGTTCTTTTAGAGATGTGTCGCTTATCGCAACAAGTTTGTTGTATGATTCATCGGATATCTCGGTTGAGATTTCTTCTCTTAATGACTTAATTTTTTCTTCATCAGTCAGGAAATCTTTGTTTCTAATTTCTTTAATGTAATTAAATATATTATCAGTTTGGTTTTTTACTTCAGCAGTAACGGTTTGATTTAAGGTATATTTTTTGGGGACAGCATCGGCTGCGGCCTGTCGAAGTTTAGTTGTTTCAATTGAATTTATTGTATCCTTCTTTGCTATAATATTTTCTTGGAGAACCTCGCCAATTCTTACATCGTATTTTGGAGGAATTGCAGAAAAAAATATCATTGCTGTCAGTGCTATAAAGAAAAAAAGCCCCAGCGCCACCTTCTGGAACATTGAACTAGTAAGGACTGATTCTATAAATCTCTTGGGAAAAGCAAGCTTTGCCACGGTTATATATCACTCCACGTTCTTTTTAAGGCGCTTTTCGTCAAACCTTTCATAAGCCTTAATTATTCGCTGAACAACTTCGTGTCTTACCACATCTTTATCATCAAGGTATACAAACTGTATTCCTTTTATATCTTTTAATATCTCTCTCACTTCTTCAAGGCCTGAATAAACCCCTTTAGGCAAGTCAACTTGCGTTAAGTCACCGGTAACCACTGCTTTTGACCCAAAGCCAAGGCGCGTCAAAAACATCTTCATTTGCTCCGATGTAGTGTTCTGGGCTTCGTCAAGTATAACAAAGGAATCATCTAAAGTTCGTCCGCGCATGTAGGCAAGGGGAGCCACTTCAATCAATCCCTTTTCCATGTAACGGCGGAAAGCTTCTACTCCTAAAATATCATATAAAGCATCATACAGCGGCCTTAAATACGGGTCAACTTTATCTTGAAGGTCTCCCGGCAAAAATCCGAGTTTCTCGCCAGCTTCAACAGCAGGTCTTGTCAAGATAATTCTGTTGACTTCTTTCTCTTTAAATGCTGTAACTGCCATCGCCATAGCAAGATAGGTTTTACCGGTTCCAGCGGGGCCTATTCCAAAAACTATATCGTTTTTCTTCATTGCAAGTGTGTAAAGCTTTTGGCCAATTGTCTTCGGTTTTATCGGTTTTCCACGGTGGGTATAGCATACCACGTCATCATATAATTCGTTTATCTTTTCTCCCTCTCCATTCTTTGCAAGTCTTACAAAATATTTTACATCATTTGCCGTAGGAGCATCATCTTTTTGCAGCATTTCAACCATCTGATTTAAAAGCTGCTCTACGGTTTTAACATCCTTTTCCTCTCCGATTATTGAAATCTCGTCATTGCGAGTTACTATTCTCACATCGAATTGCTCTTCGATATATTTTGCATTTATATCGCGGTTGCCAAACAAGGATGTCATTTTATTTATATTATCTACGGCAACCCTGGCTTCTGCTGTGTTATCTCTCAAATTCTTTCCTCCCTGATATAGATTAATAAATTACTTCGAGAACATTCTGTTTTGTTCTCTTTGTACTTTTAATATACCATAGTATTGAGTAGAATTCCATATTTTATAGTAAAAAACCTTACAGCAGTTAAGCTATAAGGTTTAATAACCAAACATTTATTAGTCAGCGCCTTTTATTATCCAGTGCTCTCGGTGGTGAAAGTATTTCATGCACTATTATCCCTTTAAGAATGCCTTCACGATCAAAAGCATCGGAAAGATCTATGCCTTCCTTAGGTTTTTGCTCATTTTTCACCTCTGTTTGTTTTTCCGGAAGTCTCGTTTTAATTTGAGCATGTAATAAATTAGATTTCTCTTCAACTCCTACAGACTCTTCAAAAGCCAAGGCAGCTTCTCCTACTGGATTATAAACATCAGCTGTAGGAAGGGGAGAGGTGCTTTTTTGAGCAATGACTTCTTTCTTTGGAATCGGCTTTATATCCGGCTTTTTTGATTTTTGAGATCGTTCTCGCCCTTTGGCTATCATGCCAAGCACTGCAAGAAGAATTATTACAATTAGATCTTCCACCAAATCACCTACTCTTTGTTATGTTGAGAATCATCGTCGGTTTTAGGTGCAAGTTTTGATATAGAATCCCTCATTTGTGTATCTGCAATGATATTTTTCATATTATAATAATCCAGAACTCCAAGCTTTCCCTGTCTTAGGGCCTCAGCTAAAGCCTTTGGAACTTCCGCTTCTGCTTCAACAACTTTTGCCCGCATTTCTTGTACCATAGCTTTCATTTCTTGTTCTTTTGCTACTGCCATTGCCCTGCGTTCTTCGGCTCGCGCCTGGGCAATGCGCTTATCTGCTTCGGCTTGATCTGTTTGAAGTTGTGCGCCTATGTTTCTGCCTACATCAACATCTGCTATGTCTATTGAAAGGATTTCGAAGGCTGTTCCTGAATCAAGGCCTTTATTTAAAACTGTCCGTGATATGGAATCAGGGTTTTCTAAAACAGCTTTATGGCTTTCCGCTGAGCCTACTGTTGTAACTATTCCTTCTTCAACTCTTGCAATAATTGTTTCTTCGCCTGCACCTCCTACCAGTCTGTCAATATTAGCTCTTACGGTAACCCGGGCTTTCGCTTTCACCTCAATGCCATCTTTGGCTACTGCCGCTACTACAGGGGTTTCGATTACCTTAGGATTTACGCTCATTTGGACAGCTTCTAGAACATTTCTACCTGCCAAATCTATAGCTGCGGCTCTTTCGAAGGTAAGTGGAATTTCAGCTCTCTGAGCTGCTATTAAAGCATTTACCACTCTGTCTACATTACCGCCTGCAAGATAATGAGCTTCAAGTTTGTCAACTCCCACATCTAATCCGGCCTTCACTGCTTTTATCAATGGATTTACGATCTTATGTGGAGGGACGCGGCGAAGTCTCATGCCTATCAAATTGAATATCCCTATTTTTACTCCCGCAGCTAAGGCCGAAATCCAAAGGCCCAAGGGGACAAAGCTTAAAACAACTGCTAAGAAAATAAAAACTACAGCAACAATTAAAAGCATTCCTATCGTGAATCCCATAAATTATTCACTCTCCTTATTGTTAGCATTTCTTACTATAATCTTGCTTCCCTCAACTTTTATAACTACGATTTCTGAATTTTTTGGTATAAACTCTCCTTCTGCCAAAACATCGACCTTTTCTCCATTTATTACTGCTGCACCGGTAGGTCTTAATGGGGTAATTGTTTTGCCTTTAGCTCCGAGAAATTCACTTGCATCTTTACTTGTTGCTACATAACCTTTGGCTTTTTCTTGTTTTGTGCCTAATATTATACGGTTAAAGATCGGGTTTACGGTAATTCTCTTCATCAAAAAGTATATTATGATGCTACTTGCTGCTATAGCAAAAATGACAGATATCAGTGCCTGCTCAAGATTTGGAAAAGCCATTATTATAGCTGCAATTATTGATAAAATCCCTGTTACTCCGAAAACTCCGAAACCAGGCATAAATATTTCTATTAAAAGAAGTGCCATTCCTAATATAAACAGGCCGAGAACCCAAGCAGGCGCAGCCCCTGCCATAAAACTTCCGCCAAAAAACAAACCAAAGGCTATAAGTCCGATTACTCCAGGAATTCCAAAACCCGGTGAGAGTATCTCGGTCACAATGCCTACTATCCCAATCATTAATAAAATCGGTGCTATGTAGGGATTTGAGGCTACGTGCGCAATTTGTTCCGGAAGGTTCATCTTTGCTCTAATAATCTCGGCATTGCCTTTGTTTTCTGGCAAGATTTTTTGTATAACTTCGTCTAAATTTTCCACTTGCTCATCTATGAGCCCCAGTTTTAGGGCTTCTTTGGTAGTAAGGGATAAAATCTTGCCCTTTTCTTTTACCCCTTCGATAACTATATCTGAATCTGCCATCGCCGCAACCAGCTGTGGATCTCTACCTCTTGCTTCCGCTACTGCTCTTAGGGCCGAAGACCAATAAGAAATATATTTCTCCTCATTCGGGCGAGTTTCAGCGGCCCCTATGGTCGCTGCCGGAACTGCCATGATTTTCTCACAAGATATCGCGATAATAACGCCAGCCGAAGTAGCTTCTTTATTTATGAATGCAACTGTAGGAATAGATGTGCGAAGAATATTGTTGCTAATTTTTATAGCTGAATTGACTTCGCCACCAGGTGTATCTATTTCAAAAATCAGGGCCTTTGCCTGAGTTTTTTCAGCCTCATTTATAGCTCTTTCAGTAAATACAGCAACACCGTTATCTATTACCCCTTCTACCGGAATAACATATATATATGTCTTGCCATCCGAATTGTTTTCAGCTTTGCATATCTGAAGAAAAGTAAATATCAAGCAAATCGAAACAAATGTGATTAAAGCTTTTTTATATCTCATGCTTTTCTCCTTAAATTCTCAATCTGTGTATGTGCTTTCTTGCCTAATTGTTAAAAGAGCCTGGTATCACAAGACACCAAGCTCTTAAATTATATTTACTGCTGTAAAAACTTTTTTACAGTCTCACTGACTAAGCTGCCGTCAGCTCTGCCTTTTATTTTGGGCATTACGGCACCCATAACCTTGCCCATATCTTTTATACTTGTCGCGCCAACCTCACGAATACTTTGACGCACTATTTCTTCAAGTTCTTCTGCAGTTAATTGCTGAGGGAGATATTTTGATAGAACTTCTATTTCCTTTTCCAGACTTTCTACAACTTCGGATTTACCTAATCGCTCATATTCGCTAATATCGTTTTTGCGTTTTTTTATTTCCTTTAAAAGAACCTCTACCACTTCTTCATCATTTAGCTCGTGGCATTTTTCTTTTTCAGCATAGACAATAGCGGACTTTGCCATCCGAATAACGGAAAGCCTGTCTTTATCTCCTGATTTTAGAGCAACTTTCATATCTTCATTCAACATATCTTTTAGCGACATGCCGCATACGCTCCTTAAAACTTACGGGTTTTTCTTTTACGGGCTGCTTCGGATTTTTTCTTGCGTTTAACGCTGGGTTTTTCATAATGTTCGCGTTTCCTCACTTCGGAAAGTACTCCTGACCTTTGACATTTTCTTTTAAATCTGCGAAGCGCGCTATCAAGCGACTCATTTTCTCCCACTCTTACTTCTTCTGACATTCTTTATTCCCTCCCTCCGCTGCACTTTCTGCCTTAAACATTGCTTTAATTATATAATACGCTGGGATTATAGCTTATTATATGCCTTCATTTTGTTATCGTCAATATCAACCCGGGGGCCATTTCATAAATCTGCCGCCCAGTAAATGAAAATGCAAATGAGGGACAGTTTGGCCTCCATCATTACCTGTGTTTACTACTAGCCTGAAACCCTTTTCATCTATCCCAAATTCTCCTGCAAGTTTTTGTGCAAGTTTGATAATTTGCTCAAGTATTTGTGCGTTCTCGTCGTTTATTTCCATGATTGACTTTAGATGCTGCTTTGGAATCAAAAGGAGATGGATGGGTGCTTGGGGATTGGCGTCGTTAATAGCAATTAGATCTTCATCTTCGTAAACAATTTTAGCCGGGATTTCTTTGTTTATTATCTTGCAAAATACACAGTCCATCGAAATTCCACCTCCTTACTATTTCGTAATTAAATAAAAGCTTATTTAAATTTATTCAACATCGACTTATCAATTTCCTTCTTTTCGGCAAATATTTTTTATGGTTCTGCTATTTCGCCATAAACACAATCGTTTAGGTTCTTTATTAACTTAACGCAAGCTATTTTATTGTGAAGATTGGCATTCGAAGTCGAGGGTGCTACAACTTTAATATAGTTTTCAGTAAAACCTTCATAGAGGCCGTTACCTGTTTTATCCTCAAAGAGTACTTTTTGTGAAGAATTTAAAAATTTATTTCGAAAGTTTCCCTCGAGTTTTTCGCTCAGTTTTAAGAGTTCATGGCATCTTGTACTTTTAATATCTTTTTCAACTTGATTTGTCATAGCGGCTGCCGGTGTTCCTTTGCGGGGAGAAAAGGGGAACACATGTAGTTTTGAAAAATCGATTGCTTTTATAAAGTTTTTGGTTTGTTCGAATTCTTCATCAGTTTCTCCCGGAAATCCTACAATTACATCTGTAGTAATGGATGCATCCGGCAGTAATTCTCTTATGCGGCTTACCCTTTCTGCAAATTCAGCTGTAGTATAACGGCGATTCATCCTTTGTAGAACGCTATCACATCCGCTTTGCAGCGGCACGTGAAAATGATGGCAGAATTTATCTATTTTTGAAAGTCCTAATAGAAATTCGTCAGTAAGTTCTATGATTTCTATAGAGCTTAACCTTATTCTTTCGATGCCTTGAATTTTTGCAATTTCAGAGATTACATCCAGCAGACTTGTTTTATCTTTTAAGTCGGTCCCATACAAGCCAAGATGAATGCCGGTAAGCACTATTTCTTTAAAACCATCCTTAGCCAAATTCTCGGCTTCGTTTAGAATGTTATTAAGCATGCGGCTTCTAACCGGTCCTCTTGCATATGGGATTATACAATAAGAGCAGAACATATTGCAGCCATCTTCTATCTTTAAAAAAGCCCTTGTTTTTTGGCGATGTCCCTTTACTGCTATTTCCTCAAATGTCTCCTCTTTCATTACATTTTTAATATCGACTACAGGGGCCTCGGTTTTATCTGACTGCTGCAGTAAATCTACAATTTTTTGTCTGTCTTTAGTCCCTAGAATAACTGATACGCCTGGTATCTTAAGGATTTCGTCGGCATTTGTCTGAGCATAGCAGCCGACTACCGCAATCTTTGCCGTCGGATTGCTGCGAATAGCCTTTCGGATGATTTGGCGCGATTTCCTGGCGCTTTCGTTTGTAACATTGCAAGTATTTATAATATAGACATCTGCTTCGCTATCAAAATCCACTATGGTATAGCCTCTATTTTCAAAAAGTTCGGCCATCGCTGCCGACTCGTATTGGTTAACTTTACACCCTAATGTGTAAAAAGCTACTTTAGGCATTATCTTCCTCCTATGTCGCCTATTTCATACATAATAATGCTGGATACTGCAAATGAAGCAGTTTCTGTTCTCAAAATCCTAGGGCCCAAGCTTACAGGCGTTGCTCCTATAGCCACTGCCTTTTCTATCTCTTTTTCGGAAAAACCGCCCTCAGGACCTATAAATACCGCAACTTTCGAAGCACCTCTACCTTTATATTTTAATACATCTTTTAATGAAGTCTCACGTTCATTTTCCCAGGGAATTATGGTTAGCTGGCAGTCGCCAGTTTTGCTAAGAGCCGTGTCAAAGTCGCATATCTCTCTTACTTCTGGTATATTAATCCTCATACATTGTTTTGCGGCCTCCTGAACGATTTTGCTCCATCGCGCTAATTTAAATTCAGATTTAGAAGGCATGATATTAGCTACTGTTCGCTCAGTTATCATGGGTACGAATTCGCTTACACCTATTTCTGTGTTTTTCTGGAGTATCCATTCAAACTTTTCACCCTTAGGCAAGCCGCAATATAATGTAATATAAGGTCGAATTGGATCTGCATTTTTCTTATCTATAATTTCAATTTCGATTATAGGACCTTTAATGTCGATATCTAAAATTAAGCCTGTATACTCTATATTTTTGCCATCAGAAATACTTATAATATCGCCTTTTTTATACCTAAGCACTCGGGCAATGTGGTGGGCTTCTTCTCCCGAAATCCCAGTGTGTTCACCTATATTCAAATCTTTAAATATAAAGAATCTTGGCATAAAACAAAACACCCCCATCCTACTTGCCGATGGGGGTCTGAGTTGACACAAGAGCAACCCATTCGCCCTTTTCAAATTGTTCAACCAAGTCGAAACCGTTCCTTTCTAAAGCTTCAATTACAGAAAGTTTTCGGTCTTTTATAATTCCGGACGCTATAAATATGCCGCCATCTTTTAAGCATAATGCTGCTTCTTTACTCAAATCGATTATAACGTCGGCTATTATATTGGCAACTATTATATCGGCTTTAAAATCAATGTCTTTTAATTTATCATTTTTTATAGCCTGAATAACTGTATCCAGTCCGTTCCTTTCGGCATTTTCTTGGGTAATACGTACAGCGTTTTCATCTGTATCAATTGCTAACACTTGGCTTGCTCCCAGCTTCCCGCTTGCTATGGACAATATGCCGGAACCACACCCTACATCAATTACTGTCATTCCTTGTTTTACGTATTTCTCTAAAATTTCAAGGCATAAAACTGTAGTTTCATGTGTGCCTGTGCCGAAGGCCATACCCGGATCCAGTTCTATAACAATTTCTTCGGGTTTTGGAGTATATGTCTCCCAGGAAGGTTTAATTACAATTCTATTTCCTATATGGGTAGGTTTGTAATATTTTTTCCATGCGGTACTCCAATCGGTTTCAGAAATAGTTGTTAGAATTATTTCACCCTTACCGATGTTAAGACCATAATTCGGAAGTTCATTTATTCGTTTTCGGATCGTTTCCGCCCTCTCGGCAAGGCTGCTGTCTTCTACTAAATACCCTGTCACTTGAGCTACTTCAAAATCTAATCCTTCCGGGATTTCTATATAATCCCATTCCTCTGTATCATGAGGGCGAAGATAGATTTTTGGATCCTCGATAACAACTCCGGCTACGCCGGCTTCGTAAAAAATGTTCGAAACCGCTTCAATGGCCTCTGTTGTAGTCTTTACTCTTATTTCTACCCAGTTCATTTAAACCCTCCTGCTTGATATTATACGCCAAAGGCGCCTTTCATTTTACCAAAAAAACCTTTTGATGAGGATTTTACATCTTCTCCGCTGATTTTAGCAAACTGCTCCAAAAGCTCTCGCTGTTCCTCAGTTAGATTCTTAGGTATTATCACTTCTGCTTCCACATACATATCCCCTCTGCCACGGCCTTTACTGCGCGGCATGCCTTTTGATCTTAAGCGGAATCGAGTTCCCGGCTGTGTTCCTTCCGGTATTTTAAGCTTAACTTTGCCGTCTAAAGTAGGAACTTCTATTTCGGTTCCCAGAGCTGCCTGGACAAAGGAAATCGGGACTTTATAAACAAGATCGTCTCCTTCTCTTACAAAAAGCTTGTGGGGCTTTACCCGAACCACAATATACAGATCTCCTGGAGGTCCGCCGTTTTCTCCCGCTTCACCTTCACCTGCAATACGCAATTTAGAACCGCTATCTACTCCGGGGGGAATATTTACTTTAATTTTGCGAGCAACTCTTTTTTTCCCAAGGCCGTTGCACTCAGGACATACTTCCTCGATAATACGACCACTGCCACCACATTTTGGACATGTAGTTACATTGGTAAAGTGTATATTACCTACTGTTTGAGCTTGCCTTACCTGACCAGTGCCTTGGCATGTGGGACATGTCTTTGCGCCGGTGCCGGCTTTAGCTCCAGTGCCGGCGCAAGCCTCGCAATTCTCCATACGGTAAAGTTCAATTTCCTTTTCCGCACCAAAGGCGGCTTCTTCAAGAGTTATCTCTAATTCATATTGAAGATCGGCTCCCCGCATAGGGGCCTTTCTTCTGCTTTGGCTCCTTCTGGAACCTGTGCTTCCGAAACCTCCGCCGAATATATCAAATATATCATCAAAGATACTACCGCCGCCAAAATCACCAAAATCAGTAAAACCACCGAAATTGCCAAATCCACCAAAATTGCCAAATCCACCGGTACCGCTTGTGCTAAAACCACCTTCACCCATTCCTGCATGGCCGAATCGATCATATTGCGCTCTCTTTTCGGGATCGCTAAGAACTTCGTAAGCTTCATTTATTTCCTTGAATTTTTCAGTAGCATCCTTATCCTCTTTGTTTACATCAGGATGATATTTACGGGCTAGCTTTCTATATGCTTTTTTTATTTCTTCTTCGGTTGCATCTCTGCTGACGCCCAACACTTCATAATAATCTCTTTTTTGTGCCAATCGGCATCACCTCATCTAAGTCAGCCCGAAAAGAGCCGTTAATTATCATCATCCACCACTTTATAATCAGCATCTACAACTTTCTCATCGCTTGCAGCGCCGGCTCCCGCATCCTCTTGGCTAGAACCTGAAAAATCATGAGGAGTAGAACCAGCTTGAGCTCCGCTCTGGTACAATTTGGAAGAAATATCATAGAATACTTTTGTAAGTTCATCTGTTGCACTTTTGATTCTATTGATATCATCAGATTCGATAGCAGCTTTCACATCTGCAATCTTATTTCTGACTTTCTCTTCATCTTCTTTGCTAATCTTATCCTTTAAATCAGACAGCATTTTTTCTGATTCGTATACTAACGAGTCAGCTTTATTTTTTGCCTCGATTTTTTCTCTCTTCTTCTTGTCTTCCTCGGCAAATCTTTCTGCATCTTTTATCATTCGTTCAATTTCATCTTGGCTAAGGGTTGAAGTCGCAGAAATTGTAATCTTCTGTTCTTTACCTGTTCCGAGGTCTTTAGCGCTTACGCTTACAATACCATTAGCATCTATATCGAAAGTAACTTGAATTTGCGGCACCCCTCTTGGAGCCGGCGGAATTCCGGTAAGCTGGAACCTTCCAAGCGTAATATTGTCTGCAGCCATCGGACGTTCGCCTTGAAGCACATGGATTTCAACACTTGTTTGACCATCTGCTGCAGTTGTAAATATTTGACTCTTGGATGTGGGAATAGTTGTATTCCTATCAATTATCTTCGTAAATACGCCGCCTAAAGTTTCAATTCCAAGAGACAGTGGTGTTACATCAAGGAGAACCACGTCATCTATTTCTCCCATTAAAACCCCGGCTTGAATTGCAGCTCCAAGGGCTACAACTTCATCCGGATTAAGATCTTTTTGGGGTTCTTTACCCATTAATTTTTTGATTGCTTCTTGTACTGCCGGAATTCTCGTTGAACCGCCCACTAATATTACTTTATCAATGTCCTTAGGCTCTAAACCAGCATCTGATAATGCCCTCTTTGTAGGACCTAAAGTAGCCTCTACCAGATCTCTTGTAAGTTCTTCGAATTTTGCTCTAGTTAAGGTCATCTCTAAGTGTTTGGGACCATTCGCGTCTGCTGTAATAAAAGGCAGATTTATCTCAGTGCTTAAAACACTTGACAATTCTATCTTGGCTCTTTCAGCTGCTTCTTTCAATCTCTGTAGAGCTATACGATCTTTTCTTAAATCAATACCGTGCTCTTTTTTGAACTCTTCTGCTATATAATCGATAATGCGTTGATCGAAATCATCGCCGCCAAGTCTAGTGTTTCCACTGGTAGCTTTTACTTCAAATACTCCATCGCCAACTTCAAGGATAGAGACGTCGAAGGTACCACCACCTAAGTCAAAGACCAAAATCGTATGATCTCCGGTTTTATCAAGGCCGTAAGCAAGTGCTGCAGCTGTAGGCTCATTTATTATTCTGAGCACTTCAAGACCGGCTATTGTACCTGCATCTTTTGTAGCCTGCCGCTGACTGTCTGAAAAATAAGCAGGCACCGTTATAACTGCTTTCGTAATTTTTTCTCCAAGATAGCTCTCCGCATCTTGTTTCAGTTTTCGCAGAATCATCGCGGATATTTCTTGCGGAGTATAAGTTTTATCATCTATATGAACCCTATAATCTGTTCCCATATATCTTTTTATTGATTGAATAGTTCTTTCGGGATTGGTTATAGCTTGCCTTTTTGCCAATTGGCCGACTAAAAGTTGACCATCTTTTGTAAATGCAACTACCGATGGGGTAAGTCTAGAGCCTTCCGCATTCGGTATTATTACAGGTTTGCCACCTTCCATGTATGCTACTACTGAGTTAGTTGTTCCAAGATCTATTCCTATTGCTTTAGTCATATCAAATCACCCCTTTTAATTATTCTTAGAAACTTTAACCATGCTAGGTCTTATTACTTTAGAATTATACATATATCCTTTTCTTACAACCTCAACAACTATACCTGGTTCATGTTCATTACTTTCTACAGTCATTATAGCCTCATGGTAGTACGGATCAAAAGGTTTTCCAAGTGCTTCGATCTCTTTAACACCATGTTTTTCCAGCATTCTT
Source organism: Tepidanaerobacter sp. EBM-49 (assembly GCF_001896645.1). NCBI lineage: Bacteria > Bacillati > Bacillota > Clostridia > Thermosediminibacterales > Tepidanaerobacteraceae > Tepidanaerobacter > Tepidanaerobacter sp. EBM-49. The sequence continues at coordinate 28,242 of NZ_MPPE01000013.1, read as the reverse complement.
TTAAATTCTTCATATATCATTTCTACGCCTCGATAAAGGTCGCTTTCCTTATCTTCAATTGCAGACAAAGCTCTTTCAAAGTTGTCAAGAATGGGTAGGATGTCTTTTACTAATTTTTCACCTGCATATTTGTGAATTTCCTGGATATCTCTTTCAACCCGTTTTCTGTAATTTTCTAAATCGGCCTGAGTTCTTAACCATTTATTTTTATAGTTATCAATTTCCTTTTCTTTAGCCTCAATAATCTGGCTCATATCAAGATTTTGTTCCATATTATCAGTTATTTCTCCTTTATTTTCTCCTTGAGCCTCACCATCCGGCCCATTTTTTTGCATACTATCATAAGCCTTTCCTTTAGGCTCTATATTGCCTTCTTTATCATTACCGTTACTGCAAAAGTTATCCGCAGTCATGGTATCTCCTTCCCCCTTTCCTTTTTACTCAAGCTGCTTGTGATCTTGTTGCTTTATAAGCCTTAAATATTATAGCATTTCGGCTATTGTTTTAATAATATAATCTGTAACTTGTTCAAGTATCGATATCGCTCTTGAATATTCCATGCGCGTAGGACCCATTATGCTAAATATTCCCACGTTCTTTTTGTTTATAGAAACATCGGCCGTTATTATGCTGAAATCTTGCAGTTCAACAAGCCTGTTTTCATTGCCGATAGTTACGGTAATTGTATTGGGTCTTGATACTTCCTTTAGGGCTCTTGTAATCAACTCATGATGTTCTAACAATGAGAGGAAAGTTTTTACCTTTTCTACATCTTGAAATTCCGGATATTCCAGCATTTTTGAACTGCCCGCGGAAATAAGCGGCGCATTTTGCTGCATTTCTTCAAGATTGTTTAGTAATATTTCCAACAATATATTCAGCAGCTCATCATATTCGATCATTTCATTTCTTATAGCATTCATCAATTCTTCCGTAATTTCTGAGAAAGTTTTTCCTGTAAGATTGTCGTTTAGTATATTTGATATTCTGGTAAGATCAGAATCTGTAAAGTTCTTAGGCAGATCTATAATATGGTGGCTGATGTTGCCGTAATTTGTAACAATAAGCAGTAATCCTTTTTCTTCATCAACTCTGCTGACTTGTATGTGTTTTAAGGAGCTGCTTTCAAGTTGTGGCCCCATTATTACTGCAGTATAGCTTGTAAGTCTCGAAATCACTCGGGCAGCCTGCTTAGTAATTTCTTCTAGATCATTTAATCTTTTTTCAAAAACACGTCTTATTAACTGCTGTTCCATCTCATTAAGTTTTCGCGAAGGCAGCAAAAAATCCACATAATATCTATATCCCTTATGTGATGGAACTCGTCCTGCCGATGTATGCGGCTGGAATAAATAACCTAATTCTTCTAAATCCGCCATTTCATTGCGTATAGTCGCAGGACTTATACCTAGATTATATTTCCTGGCTATCGTTCTAGAGCTGACAGGTTCGGCAGTTGCAATATATTCCTCAATCACTGCCGCTAGTATCTTTAGTTTCCTCTCATCAAGCACCCTGTTCCACCTCCTTTAGCACTCTCATCTTTAGAGTGCTAAACCTAATATATAAATACCACTTACATTACTTTTTGTCAAGAATTTAAGGTAAAAATTCTGCAAAAACTATATTGGCAAAATCCAATCCCTTTTTGGTTAATCTGACTTTATCGCCTTTTTCTTCAATAAGTGCTTCTTTTTTCATATTTTCAACAGCATTTTTGTAAACCTGCATAAATTCTGTACCAAATCTCTGTTTAAAAACTTTTTTATCTATACCTTCCAAAAGACGCAACCCCAAAAAACAAAATTCTGCTTGCTGTTCTCTAATGCTTATATCTTCTCTTTCAGCCACAGCACTTGATAAGTTTTTCATGGAATAAATATAGTCTTCAATCAGTGGATAATTGTAAAATCTTTGATTTTCTATAAAAGAATGGGCTCCTGCTCCAAGTCCAAGATACTCCTTATAGCTCCAATAGATTTTATTATGCTCTGATTGCCTTTTCGGCACCGCAAAATTTGAAATCTCGTAGTGTTCGTAACCGCTTTGATTAAGAATTTTAATCGCTTCATAATACATTTGTCTTTCTTCATCTTCCAAAGGCAATTTAAGTTTTTCTTCTTGCAATAGGCGATAAAATACTGTACCTTCCTCAATAGAAAGGGAATAGCACGATATATGCTCAGGATTTAATTCCAAAACTTGTTGTAAGGTTTCTCTAAAATCATTTACAGATTGTGTAGGAAGGCCAAAAATCAAATCTATATTAATATTATCAAAACCGATGCGGCGAGCTGCTTCGAAATTTATTTTAAAATCTTTAAAGGTATGAATTCTGCCAATTGTTTTTAGTAATCTGTCTTGAGATGCCTGAAGACCTATACTTAGCCTATTTACTTTAGCATATTTTAAAGCCAGAAGCTTTTCTTCTGTCAGCGTTCCAGGATTAGCTTCTATCGTAATTTCGGCATTATCTGATACCGGGATATTTTTGTAAACTGTATGGAAAACATCTTCCAGTTCCTCGGGACTGAGGATGGTAGGCGTCCCGCCGCCGACAAATATAGTCTGCGCAATATAGTCTTTGTCTTTTAGAGTTTCGATTTCTTTTTTTAAAGCAGAAATATACGAAGATATGAGTTCCGGTTTTGTAAATGAATTAAAATCACAGTAATTGCATTTTTTAACACAAAAAGGAATATGAATATAAAGTCCTATTGGTTTCATCTTAATCCATCTTCAATACTGACATAAAGGCTTCTTGTGGAAGTTCTACGTTGCCGATTTTCCGCATTCTCTTTTTGCCTTCTTTTTGTTTTTCTAAAAGTTTTTTCTTACGGGTTATATCTCCGCCATAGCATTTTGCAAGCACATTTTTCCTTAATGCCTTTACTGTCTCCCGGGCGATTATTTTGCCTCCTATAGCTGCTTGTATAGGAATCTCGAATAAATGTCTGGGAATAACATCCTTTAATCTTTCTGCTATTTGGCGCCCGCGAATATATGCCTTGTCCTTGTGTACGATAAAAGAAAGTGCATCGACGATTTCGCCATTAATGAGAATATCAAGTTTTACCATCTCGGATTTTCTGTATCCGGTTATTTCATAATCTAGTGAAGCATAGCCTCGAGTTCTTGACTTAAGCTGGTCGAAAAAGTCATATATTATCTCGGAAAGCGGCATATCGTATCTCAAAATAACCCGCTTTTCATTGATGTATTCCATATCCTTCATTTCCCCACGTCTTTCTTGGCACAGTTCCATAATAGCACCTACATATTCTGTTGGCAGCATTATAGATGCTCGTACGTAAGGTTCTTCAATATAGTCAATTTCAGAAGGATCAGGGAAATTTGTAGGATTATCTATTTCTACTATACTTCCATCGGTCTTAATAACTTTAAAGACAACACTTGGAGCTGTTGTTATAATATTAAGATCATATTCTCGTTCTAGTCTTTCCTGAATAATATCCATATGCAAAAGGCCTAAAAAGCCGCATCTAAATCCAAAACCTAGGGCAGCAGATATCTCGGGCTCAAAAAATAGTGAAGCATCGCTGAGCCGAAGTTTGCCGAGAGCATCTTTTAAATCTTCATATTCTTCCCCTTCTGCCGGATATATGCCGCAAAACACCATCGGTACAGCTTTTTTGTAGCCGGGTAGAGGCTGCTTTGCCGGTTTTTCCGCATCGGTTATTGTATCTCCTACTCGGGTATCGATAACATTTTTTATGCCGGCTGCCACATATCCTACTTCCCCTGCCTCAAGCAAATCTACCGGCTGCATATCAGGATTGAACATGCCTACCTCTGCTACTTCAAAATTTTTTCCGGTAGACATCATCTTTATCATTTGTTTTGCCCTTATGGTTCCATCTATAACTCTGACAAAAGCTACCGCTCCTTTATAAGCATCATAAAGGGAATCAAATATTAAAGCTCTTAGAGGTAAAGAAGCGGATCCTGTCGGAGCAGGCACGCGTTTGACTACAGCCTCCAATATCTCTTCTATTCCTTCGCCGGTTTTTGCCGAAGCCAATATAGCGTCTTGGGCATCAAGGCCGATGATATCTTCAATCTCTCGCTTTGTTTCATCAGGATCAGCGCTTGGAAGATCAATCTTATTTATTACAGGAATAATCTCCAAATTGTGTTCTAAGGCAAGATAAACATTTGCAAGAGTCTGGGCTTCAATACCTTGGGTAGCATCTACCACAAGCAGGGCGCCTTCGCAGGCAGCAAGGCTTCTTGATACTTCATAGTTAAAGTCTACATGCCCCGGTGTATCTATCAGATTTAAAAGATATTCTTCACCATCTTTAGCTTTGTATATCATTCTCACTGCTTTAGCTTTTATGGTAATGCCTCTTTCTTTTTCAAGCTCCATCTTATCCATTACTTGCTCTTGCATCTTTCGTTCAGAGATAGTGCCTGTATATTCTAAAAGCCTATCAGCAAGTGTTGATTTGCCGTGATCTATATGGGCAATAATACAAAAATTTCTTATTCTCTCACGAGGTATGGGCAATGATGTTCCTCCTCTTAATTTCTAAACTTAAATCTAATTATATATTTTTAAGCATTTTTTAGCAATATACCATATATCAAAGCAGTTAATGCTATTTGGAAGCTGAAATAATTTCTTTTCCGGAAAATAGTGCTTGCTATCTTGAACGCAGCAAAGGATCCTTGAAAAAGTTGATAAGATTCTTCCCTGTGATTAAAGTGAAAAAGTCCAGTTTAAATATTTGGCCTTCCCTTGCATTTTGGTAAATGACGTGATAAAATATCCCTAGCGTTTAAGGGGGTGAACACATTTGGCAAATATTGCATCGGCAAAGAAGCGTGCACGTCAGACAATTAAACGGACGCTTCACAATAACAAGATCAAATCACAGGTAAGATATTCCATAAAGAAATTTTCGGAAGCTATCAGTACAGCTGATTCCGAGCAAATACAGGCAAGCCTGAGGGAAGCTATTAAGACTATTGATAAAGCTGCATCCAACGGCGTTATTCACAAAAATGCAGCTGCTCGCAAAAAATCAAGTCTATACAAGAAACTTTCCCAATTAAACAATGCCAGCTAAATTAGCGTAAGCAAAGCTTACGCATTTTTTCTTTATAAAAGATTAAAGCTTACAATATATCTCAAATAGCTGTTTTAGCCGCTAAAAGTTCAATGCCAATTTTTTCATCGATTTTACCGGTTTTTATCGCAATATCTATTTCTTGACAAAGTTTTAATGCCTTTTCTAATTCACCAACTGAAAAATTTTCGGCTTGAGATATTGCTTTTTTAAGCACAAAAGGATGCATTCCTGTCTTTTTTTGAATCATTTCACGCTCTATGCCTTTCATAGATTTTACCGTAAGCAAATTCATTATATGTTTTGATATCATATATAAAATTACCGCTCCCTTTTCTCCTCGCTCCATAAGGTAATTCAGGGATTTAATAGCCTCTGCAGGTCTTTTAGAACCTATATAGTCCATCATTTCAAATATATTACCTTCAAGGGATTTAGAGAAAATCTCATTTAAATCGTTTTGTTCAATCTTTACTCTCTCTCCCACAAATGACGCTATCTTCTTTAATTCATTATCTGCCTGATATAAATCTGTGGTATATTCGGCGATAAAGTAAGCGGTTCTTAAATCTATGCTTTTATTGTAAAGCTTGGCTCTTTTTTGAATCCAAAATGCTTTATCTTTTTGCAAAAGAGGTTTATACTCATAAGCCACGCCGTTTGCTTGAAAAAACTTAAAAATCTTACTGCGTTTATCGACTTGAGATGTGGTAAATATCAGATAAGTATGTGCAGGCACCCTTTTTAGCCTGTCCAAAAACCATTTTTGCCTTTCACTGCTCATCTTGCCTTCATTTTTAAAAAATGATGCATCATAGACAACTACAATTTTCTTTTCGGACATCATAGGAACAGTGTCACAAGCATCGAGTATGTCTTCTTCCTTTGCGTTTTTACCGTCGAAAGAGATGAAATTTATAGCTTGTAAGCCCTGAGGGATAGTTTTATTTTTTAAATTAGCTATTGCTTCATCGATTAGCAGTTTTTCTTCGCCAAAAAAAAGAATAAGGTTTTTCATAAGAACTTCGGCCCTTCATTAATCGTTTTATATATTTTAACATTTTGACCGGAAATTTTAAAGATTATAGCACCGCTGCTATCAGTTCGAAAAATCCTTACATTGTTTTCGTCCAACCGATTTAAAACTTCCGGCGTCGGGTGGCCAAAATTATTATCCTCTCCTACCGAAATCACCGCACATGCCGGCTGAACTTTTTCAAGAAATTCCTTGGATGTAGATGATCTGCTGCCGTGATGGCCCACTTTAAGTACATCTGCTTTTATGTCAAGCCTCGATGCCACAAGCTCTCTTTCTACCTGGTATTCAAGATCTCCGGTGAAAAGAAAACTTATATCATTGTATTTCATTTTTAATACAACAGAGTTGTCGTTACTTGATTGGCTCCCTTGTGCAAGCGGATCGGGATTTAGCACTTTAAAATGTGCACCGTCTACACTAAATCTATCACCTCTTTGAACTTTTAGCGTTTTGATTCCTCTTTTTCGTGCAATTTCTATCATCTCATTGTATATATCAACGTCTTCAGGTGCTCCATACATAATAGCTCCAACATTCACGGAATCCAAAACAGAAAGCAACCCTTTTGCATGGTCGTCATCAAAGTGGCTAAATATCACCAGGTCAATTTCTTTAATTCCTTTCGAATAAAGAAGCGGAATCACTATATCTTCTCCAGTATCAAAGTCCCCTTCATAATATGGAGGAGCTCCTCCCCCATCAATTAAGATTGTTTTATTTCCTCTTGTTTTTATCAAAATGCAATCACCCTGTCCCACATCTACAAAAGTCACCTCGAAACTCTTGAAAGGCCCAGCAGAAAAAATCGCAATTATAACAAATAAAATCAGTGCTATAGGCTTTTTCCATTTTACATTATTTTTCTCGCTTATCCCGGCAATCTGCAGAATATCAAATAAAAGGAGTAATAACAAAAAATATAGGGCTATGATCAAAGGAGAAGGTGTAGAAATTATTACGGAAGCAAAGGGAAATTTAGATGCTGTCATTACAATTTTTTCAATAAGTTTTAGTAAAACATATGGAACCTTGATAAAAAAGGCTCCGACAGCAGGAAATAAGAGACCTGTAATCCCGGATACAAGTCCTGTAATTAGTGCAGCACTTGCCAGCGGCACTACGAGAAGATTTGCAATAGATCCCGTAAGCGATATGCTGTTAAAATAATATGCTGCAAAAGGCGCTACTGCAAGCTGGGCTGAAATCATTACAGCTAATGGGTCTTTTAAAAAAGCCGGGATTTTATCAAAAAGTGCCCTTAGTTTCTCAAATAAAACGACAATCCCGCTGACCGCCGCATATGAAAGTTGAAAACTTATCGAAAAAAGATTTAACGGATTTATAATTAATAAAACTGTCGCAGAAAGACACAATGTGTTTATTGAATCGTTTTTTCTGCCAACAAGTTTTGAAAACATCAAAGTTATTATCATTATGGCAGCTCTAACCGCAGAAGGTGAAAGTCCTGCCATTGCACTATAAAATATCAGTGCGCCGGTTTTGCTCATAAAAGATATTACAGGTGGAAGTTTTAATTTATAAGTCAAGAATTCAAGAGCCCCATAAACTATGCCGGCATGAAGGCCGGAAACCGCCAAGATGTGAGCTGCTCCGACGTTTTTTACTGCTTTCATTGTATCTTTTGGAATTTCATCTTTTATCCCAAGAGTAATTCCCGTCATTATTGGAGAAATGTCCTCGGGAAGATGAAGGCTATAAAATGCTGTAAGATGCTGTCTTAAAGAAAAAGCCGCTGCCATAAATGGGTTTTTCCGAGCCTCGGATATCTTTTCTACTTTATCAGAAAACATTTTGGCACCGATGCCTTTTTGCAAAAGATATGCTCTGTAATCTATGCCATTTGGATTTCTCCTTTGCTGGGGCAATTTAAGCTTTCCCGAAAACTTTATTATATCACCATAGTTATATATACTCTTGTCTTGATTAATAATAGTGGAAAGCCTGATTTTTCCGCTGGCAGGTATGTATTTCCTGTTTTGCAGCACAGAAGACACTTTTACATTATAAATAGCGCGATCGCCTTTTATGGTAGGCGTATCGTTTACCGTTCCTATTACGATCTGTTGGCTTCCTGTAAATTCAGCTATTGTGCCCTTAGATGCTAAAACTCTAAAATTGCAGTAACAAATCCCTATTACAAAGATTAAGATGCCGGATAAGACTTTCCTTCTATTGTTTTTGTTTTGCACAATGGTTAAAGAGACTATTAAAGCCAAAACGATAGCAACTGTAGCTATAATTATAATATTGATTTTCTCCATATAAGCTGCTGCTATTATTCCTATGGAGAAATATGTAACAAAAAATTGAAAGGGACGATGCATTTATATAGCTCCTTAAGATTTTATGAAAAGCCTTATAATGCTTACTTCTTCGATGGTGTCTAAAATCCCTTTTTAAATTTAAAATTTAACTAGATAAAAAATTTAAAATTTAACTAGATAAAAAAGAGGAAAAACCAAATCTCTGGAGAATATATATTATGGAAAATAAATAATAAACTTTTTAGGTGCCTGTAATGTATTACGGGAGAATAGGGAATCAGGTGAAAATCCTGCAGCGGACCCGCCACTGTAAGCAGGGAGCTGTTCACAATTGCCACCGAAGATAGAAGTCTTTCGGGAAGGCGTGAATCAGCATTGAACTGCAAGCCAGGAGACCTGCCTAAAAATGTTTATGAGTCTTTAGGATGATGGCAAAGTCCTAAGATTGAACTTTCAATCTTAGGACTTTTTATTTTACTACAAAATTATTTATTTACCCTAAGGAGGTAATTTGAAATGGATAAGATTGAAGAGACAATTCAAAAGATCGGTCCTTTGGACCAAGATGCTATGAAAAAAGCCCAAGCTCGATTAGATGATCTTACAAAACCCCAGGGAAGCTTAGGCATGTTGGAAGCTATTGCAAAACAGATAGCCGGTATAACGCGCACTCCTATACCTGATTTACCAAAAAAAGCCGCAATTTTAATGGCAGGCGATCATGGAATCGTAAAAGAGGGGGTAGCTCCTTTTCCTCAGGAAGTCACATCCCAAATGCTGTTTAACTTTGTAAACGGTGGAGCTGCCATGAGTGTCCTTACGCGGCACGAAAACGCTAAATTATATGTGGTAGATGTAGGAGTTGCCCAAGATTTGCCGGATGTGCCTAATATTATAAAGAAAAAGGTTGCCTATGGCACAAGAAACATGGCAGAAGGTCCTGCAATGACTCGTCAAGAAGCCGCCAAGGCAATCGAGGTAGGCATAGAAGTGGCTGAAATGGCTATAAACGAGGGTGCCGGTTTGACAGCTATAGGTGAAATGGGTATAGGAAATACTAGCCCAAGTTCTGCTATCGTTGCGACATATAGTAAAATGCCGGTTAGAGAAGTGGTAGGCAGAGGCACCGGAGTAGATGACGAAAGACTTAAAATAAAAATATCCGCCATTGAAAAAGCTCTATCTGTAAATAATCCTGACCCCAGCGATCCGTTAGATGTCCTGTCTAAAGTCGGCGGACTTGAAATAGCAGGTCTTGCAGGGGTAATACTTGGATGCGCAGCAAACCGCGTTCCGGTCATCATCGACGGATTTATCTCAGGCGCAGCGGCACTTATTGCAGCACAAATGGCGCCTCTTGCAAAAGATTATATGTTGGGTTCTCACCTTTCTGAAGAACCCGGTCATAAAGTGATACTTGACTTTCTAGGCATCAAACCTATCTTGATTATGAACATGAGGCTTGGTGAAGGCACCGGAGCCGCCCTTGCAATGAATTTAGTAGATGCAAGTCTGAAAATATTAAGGGAAATGGCTACATTTAGTGAAGCCGGTGTTTCTTCAAAATAAAAAGATATATAAAGTTCACGCTATCATGCACAAACGGCCACTCATTTTGCGAGTGGTCGTTTGTATATAATTTTATGTATACAAGCTGCTCTTTATTTTAAAGGTTCAATAATGTATAATTTATTCAAAAAGGCCTAACAAAATACTCAAAATTTCAGGAGGAGTTTTATGTTTTTCTTTGGCATTTTTGGAATCCAACAAAAAGAGCGTACGATTAAAGAATTTGATAATGTAATTTGCCCTGAATGTGGTAAGCTTACTAGGGCAGAACTTTGGGAGTCATTTACATACTTTCATTTTTTCTTTATACCTATTTTTAAATGGAATCGTCAGTATTACATTAAATTAAGGTGCTGCGGAGCCATATTCATGGTAGACCCGGATTACGCCAAAGAGCTGAAGCGAGATGGTGAAATAGATTTCAACCGTCTTCAAAAGATAAAAATACCAAAAAATATTTGCCCGAATTGTGGAAGCTTTATAAATCCAAGTTTTGCTTATTGTCCTTTTTGCGGACAAAAGCTGCTTTGAACCAAATCATCCATAGAGTAATATCCCGGTTTTTGGGCTGCGGTAAATCTTATCGCTTTAAGAGCTCCGGAGGCCAAAACTTTCCTAGATGTCAAGTTATGTGAAATTGATATGGTCTCATCTTCTCCTATAAAAAGAACAGTGTGTTCTCCAACCAGGTTACCGCCGCGAATGGAATGTATTCCGATTTCGTTTTTGTCACGCTTTTTTCTGACATCTGCTCTATTATAGACATAAAAAGCATCTTTGCGCACTTTTTTTACAGAATCAGCAATCATAAGCGCTGTGCCGCTTGGCGCATCTATTTTTTGATTATGGTGCTTTTCAATAATCTCAATATCATGGTCTGTGAGAACTTCAGTCATTTGTCTTGTTATGTTGGAAAGTAGCGCTATCCCAAGGCACATATTATGTGAAACAAATACCGGCACAGATTTTGCGGCATTATGAAGCATCTCCTTATGCTCATCTGTAAGTCCGGTAGTCCCTATAACAAGTGCTGCATTTTTTTCTACAGCATACTTTGTAAGATTTTTTATAGCAGAAGGATTTGAAAAATCTATTATTACATCAGGTACCTCAGGAATTTTATATAAGTCATCATAAATTTTTAAATTCTCGCTGCCTTTTGCAAATAAATCGAATCCTCCTATAACTTTTATATCATCTGATGTGTTTATAAGGTCTGTAACGGCCTGTCCCATTTTACCCCCAGCGCCGCTTACTACTACTTTTATCATACCTTTAGCCTCCTTTAAGTTGCGACAATTATTCATTATCAACAATAAAAATTATAATTATTTGTAATAATACCACGTTACTTTTTATTATTCAATAACTATTTTTATATAATTTTTATGCATTTTTTAAATTTTATATAACAGCTAACACAGGGGAGGAACAAACAAACATAACATAACACAGGAACACAGAGACCAGCTAACTAAACAGGACAGCATAGAGACCAGCTAACTAAAGTCAAGTCATTTTTTGAACACAGGGGGACGGTTCTTTTGTGTTGTCAGACAACACAAAAGAACCGTCCCCCTGTGTTCACCCCTGTGTTCACCCCTGTGTACCTTGTGTACCTTGCTTACAAGCCGATATCTTTTCGGTAATGCATGCCCTCAAAACGTATTTTTGATACAGATTCATAAGCTAATTTTCTTGCTTCATCAACATCTTTACCTAAAGCGGTAACCCCAAGAACCCTGCCTCCTGCAGTAATGATTTTCCCGTCTTTTTCTGCTGTTCCGGCATGAAAAACTATGCTTCCATTCTTTTCAGCATCATCTAAACCACTTATAACTTTACCTGTTTCATAATGGCCCGGATATCCGCCGGAGGCAATTACTACGCATACTGCAACTTCACTTTTCCATTCTATTTTCGCATTCGTTAGATCGCCATCTATTACAGCTTGCATAACTTCCACCAAATCAGTTTTAAGTCTTGGAATTACAACTTGAGCTTCCGGATCGCCGAAGCGGCAGTTATATTCAAGAACTTTAGGGCCGTTTTTTGTAATCATGAGACCGGTATATAGAACTCCTTGAAAAGGAGCTCCTTCGCTAGCCATTGCATCAATTGTCCCCTGTATTATATCGCGTTCTACTATTTTTGCTATTTCGGGAGTATATGCAGGGGCAGGGGAAACTGCCCCCATGCCGCCTGTATTTGGCCCTTTATTATTGTCAAAGACTCTTTTGTGGTCTCTACTGCTTACCATAGGCACCGCTCTTTTTCCGTCGCAAAAAGCCAGCACTGTTACTTCGGGCCCTTCTAAATATTCTTCAAGAACTATGCGGGAGCCGGATTTGCCAAAGGCTTTATCTATCATCATGGTTTTTACCGCTTCTTTGGCAGTGCTTCTGTCGGGAGCGATTATAACTCCTTTGCCTGCAGCTAAACCATCAGCCTTTACTACAATCGGCATCGGAGCAGTGTCAATATAGGATATGGCATCATTTGGATCTTCGAAAACCTTGTAATCTGCTGTTGGTATATTATACTTTTTCATCAAGTTTTTAGAAAATATTTTGCTTCCTTCTATTTGAGCTGCAGCTTTGTCGGGACCAAAAACAGTCAATCCTCTGTTTTTGAATTCATCTACAATCCCTGCTACAAGCGGCGCTTCCGGCCCTACAACGGTAAGATCTATGTTATTTTTCTTTGCAAACTCAGCAAGTCCTGGTATGTCTTCTGCAGCTATATTTACACATGTTGCCAATCGGCCGATACCGGGGTTTCCGGGCGCAGCATATATTTCGTCAATTTGGGGGCTTTTGGCAAGTTTCCACACAATCGCGTGTTCTCTGCCTCCTCCTCCCACCACTAGGACTTTCACGCAAGGCGCCTCCTTTATTAGAATTTACTTACTTTTTAATGTTTGAAATGCCGCATTCCTGTAAATACCATTGCTACGTTATATTTATCGCAAACTTGTATAGAGTCTTCATCTCTTAGCGAACCACCAGGTTGGATAATTGCCGTAACACCTGCTTTTGCCGCTGTTTCTGCAACATCCGAGAACGGGAAGAATGCATCAGAGGCCAGAACAGAGCCCTTTGCCTTGTCTTTTGCATGAGCTATGCTTTGTTCTGTGGGCCATATCCTGTTCACCTGCCCTGCGCCTATGCCTACGGTCACAAGATCTTTGGCTAAAACTATGGCATTAGATTTTACATGTTTTACTACTTTCCATCCGAACAGCAAGTCCTGCATTTCTTTCTCTGATGGAGCACGTTTTGTTACGACTTTCAAATCTTCCTTGTTAAAATCTTTTGTATCCAACTCCTGAACCAGCAAACCCCCGGATACTTTCTTCATGTCAAGACCGAAGTCGGTTTTGCCGCTAAAATCTACTTCAAGCAGGCGTAAATTTTTCTTAGTCTTAAGTATTTCTAAGGCTTCCGGTTCAAAAGCCGGAGCTATAACGATTTCTAAAAATATCTTTACCAGCTCTTGGGCAGTTTTCGCATCCACAGGTCTGTTAAAGGCCACGATCCCGCCAAAAATCGACGTAGGATCGGCTGCATACGCTTTAACATATGCATCATAGATATTATCGCTTGATGCAACACCGCAGGGATTTGTATGTTTTAAGCCAACGGCTGTTGGTATATCAAATTCTTTAACTGCCTTTAATGCAGCATCAGCATCGTTAATATTATTAAATGAGAGCTCTTTGCCCCATAATTGCTTTGCTCCTGCAAGGGTGCCTTGATGCCTTCCAATTTCTCCATAAAAAGCAGCTTTTTGGTGGGGGTTTTCGCCATAACGCAAATCCTGGATTTTTTCATAAGCTAATGTAAGATCATTTGGAAATTCTAAAGTTTTGCAGGTTTCTTTTTCTCCGGCCAAAAGCTGTTTCTCTAAATAATCAGAAATTAATGCATCGTAATGAGCTGTATGTTTAAAAACCTTGCAGGCAAGTTTCATTCTCTTGGTTATATCTATATCGCCTTTTTCTTTTAGTTCTTGGATTACCGGTTCGTAATCTGCCGGATCTACGATTACTATAACGTCTTTATGGTTTTTTGCTGCAGATCTGAGCATCGACGGGCCGCCGATATCTATATTTTCTATTGCTTCTTCTAAGGTTACCTCGGGTTTTTCTATGGTTTCTTTAAATGGGTAAAGATTGATAGCGACTAAATCAATAGGCTCAATTCCCAATTCTGCAATTTGCTGCATATGAGCTTCGCTATCTCTTTTTGCCAGGATACCGCCGTGTATTTTTGGGTGCAAGGTTTTGACTCGGCCTTCGAGAATTTCAGGAAAGCCTGTAACATCAGATACGGGTGTAACTTTTATGCCCGCATCTTGCAAGGCCTTAGCAGTACCTCCCGTCGATAGTATCTGTGTCCCTAAATCGCTAAGGCCTTTGGCAAATTCGATAAGGCCTTCTTTGTTTGAAACTGATATTAATGCTCGTTTAATCATTGCCATCCTCCTGTTTGATTATTTTTACCCTTCGGCCTTCAACTTTCAATCTTCCTTCAGCAAATAATTTTACGGCCTCGGGGTATATCTTATGCTCCTCCTCTAAAACCCGAGCTGCCAGGGTTTCGACAGTATCATCATCCATTACAGGTACAGCTCTTTGCAAAATTATAGGTCCTGTATCCGCACCTTCATCAACAAAATGAACCGTCACACCGGTTATTTTGACTCCATAATCCAGCACGGCTTTGTGAACCTTCTCGCCATAAAATCCTTCACCGCAAAATGCCGGAATAAGTGAGGGATGAATGTTCATGATTCTACCGGCAAAAGCTTGAACAAAATGTGGTGAAAGGACTTTTATAAAGCCAGCTAAAACAACTAAATCAACATTATAGCTTTGGAGAATCTCTATTAGTTTGTCTTCGTAATCCTCTTTAGTGCTATAATTTTTCGGAGCGACTACATATGCCGGTATATTGTGGTTTTTTGCCCTTTCTATGGCATAAACACCGCTTTTGCTTGAAATTACTAATTCCACACTTCCCGGAATATAACCGGATTCTGACTTGTCGATTATCGATTGAAGGTTGGTACCTGAGCCTGATACAAGAACCCCAATCTTTAACTTCGGCAAAATACCACCCCGCCTTTTCCTTTAACTGCCCTGCCTATTATCCATGCTTTCTCACCATTTTTCTGCAAGACATTTAAGACCTCATTTGCCGCATCGCAAGATACCACAACCGCGTATCCTATACCCATATTAAAGGTGCGGTACATTTCCTTATCGCTTACTTGTCCTATTTTCTGTATCAAACTAAATACCGGTGGAATTTCCCATGAACCTTTTTTGATAGAAAAATGTATGCCTTCAGGCAGTATGCGTGGCAGATTTTCTATAATGCCGCCGCCGGTGATATGGGCCATGCCGTGAATATCGAATTTGCTAAGAGATTCCACGGTTTTTACATAAATTTTGGTAGGCTCCAAAAGTTCCTCTCCCAAGGTTCTCCCAAGTTCTTCTATATAATCTGATGATGAAAATTTGCCAATCTCAAAAAATACCTTTCTTGCAAGAGAAAAACCATTGCTGTGCAGGCCTGATGAGGCTATTCCTATAACTACGTCATCCTTTTCTATAGCTGAACCGTCTATAACCTTGCTTTTTTCAACAGCGCCCACGGCAAAACCCGCAATGTCATATTCGTCTTCGGCATACATACCCGGCATTTCTGCCGTCTCGCCGCCGATAAGCGCACAGCCGGCCATCTTGCAGCCGGCTGATACACCCTTCACTATATCGGCAACTTTTTCAGGTATGAGTTTGCCAAGCGCAATGTAATCTAGAAAAAACAGTGGCTCTGCTCCATGAACTATAATATCGTTTACGCACATTGCTACGCCGTCAATGCCTACTGTATCGTGTTTATCCATCATAAAGGCAATTTTAAGTTTTGTTCCTACTCCGTCAGTGCCGGATACTAAAACTGGTTCCTTGTATTTTTTTGTATCCAGCTGAAAAAAACCTCCAAAACTGCCTAAGTTTCCAAGCACACCCGGTCTGTAAGTAGAACGCACATGTTCTTTCATCAGTTCTACGGCACGATTGCCCGCATCTACATCTACTCCGGCATCTCTATAAGTTGCGCGCTTTATTTTAACACACACCCTTTCCAAATTTACCGTTTTTCAAATAGGTAACCCTTGCCTTCTCCAGGAACATCAATAGGATATTCACCGGAAAAACACCCTAAGCAGAATTTTTCCCGAGGAAATCCCGTCGATTTTACAAGTCCATCAAGGCTCAAATAACCCAAACTGTCGGCGCCGATATACTCCCGTATTTCTTCAACTTTTCGCTGAGCACCTATGAGTTCCTTGCGGCTAGAAGTATCAATGCCAAAATAGCAGGAGTCTGTTACCGGGGGAGAACTTATCCGCACATGCACTTCTTTTGCTCCGGCATCTTTTAGGATTTTTACAATAAGTCCGCTGGTAGTTCCCCTTACTATTGAATCATCAACCATTACTAGACGTTTGCCCTGAACAACTTCTTTTATTGGATTAAGTTTGAGTTTGACCCCTATGGTTCTTAAGTTTTGTGTAGATTTTATAAATGTCCTGCCCACATAGTGATTTTTGATAAGGCCTATGCCGAAAGGTATCCCCGACGCCTGGGCATAGCCCATAGCTGATATAGTGCCTGAATCCGGAACACCTATTACAAGATCAGCGTCAGCAGGATGTTCCTGAGCTAAGAGTCTTCCTGCTTCTAGCCTTGCCATATGAACGTTTGTACCATCTATCGTGCTGTCAGGTCTTGCAAAATACACAAATTCAAAAATACAAACTGCTTTTGAAGTTTCTTTATTTTTATTTATGCTTTGCAGGCCTTTATTATTAATTATTACTATTTCTCCGGGCTCTACATCTCTGATAAATTCAGCATCTATGGTATCTAAAGCACAGCTTTCAGAGGAAAGGACATATGAATCACCTTTTTTGCCAAGACAAAGCGGCCTTATGCCATTAGGGTCTCTCATACCTATAAGTGTATCCTCTGTCATTATTACAAGCGCATAAGAACCTTTCAGTTTACCCATACAGCTTTCTACCGCTTCAGCAATGTCGCCGGAATGAGCTTGTGCTATTAAAAATGCTATTATTTCACTGTCTATTTCTGTTTGAAATGCGACACCGTTTTCTTGGAGTTCTGTTCTAAGTTCTAAAGAGTTTACTAAATTGCCGTTGTGAGCAACTGCCAAGGACCCTCTTTTATACCGCACTACCAGCGGCTGAGAATTTATCAAAGTATTAGGCTCTGTCGTAGAATATCTGACATGTCCTATGCCTATGCGCCCGGTAAGGTCATCTAGTATTTCATCGTTAAATACTTCAGAGGCAAGGCCCATTGCTTTATGGTATCTTATTCCATTTCCTGAGCTAACCGCTATCCCCGCACTTTCCTGGCCTCTGTGCTGTAGAGCATATAAGCCGTAAAATATATCGCGCCCCAGGCCGGCATTGTTTCGATTTTCATATATGCCCAATACACCGCAGGCTTCTTTTAATTCATCACTCATTTTTTCATTCTTCCTTTAATAGCATTTTTAGAGACCTCTGCCATTTTTTTCACGGGAACTTCAATATTGCCTACTGTTTTATCCTTCTGGTTTATGGTGATCTTTAAGCTGTCGCCTTTTACAAAGCCGATTACGCTGACTTTTACACCTAGTTCTGATGCAAGCTTATTTAAAGTAGAAAGGTTGTCTTGTTTGAGGCTCATTATAATTCTTGATTGTCCTTCTCCAAAAAGCAATGTATCAGGTCTAAGATTGCTTTCTATTTCTCCTTCAAAACCGATGTTTCCTGCTATACAGCATTCGGCAAGCGCTATGGCAAGACCGCCCTGAACAATATCATGTGCCGAATTTACAAGGCCGAGCTGTATTGCCTTTAAGCAGCAATCCTGAACTTTTTTCTCTTTTTCGATATCTACTTTAGGAGCAGGACCTGCAACTATATCTAGTAATTCCTGTAGGTAAATTGATCCACCAAGTTCATCAGTATTTTCACCCAGAAGTACTACCACATCTCCGTCTTGCTTAAAGTCCATAGTGCAGTGTTTTTCTACATCTTCTAAAACTCCGAGCATGCCGACAACAGGCGATGGATAAATAGCAGTGTGTTTGCCTTCGTTGTAGAAGCTGACATTTCCGCTTATAACAGGAACACCTAGTTTTCTTGCCGCATCTGACAAACCATCAACACATTTTTCGAATTGGTAATAAACTTCAGGTTTTTCAGGATTTCCAAAATTCAATCCATCAGTAAGCGCAACAGGTTTAGCGCCAGTTACAACGAGATTTCTTGCAGCTTCTGCGACTATCTGCTTTCCTCCCTCATAAGGATCCAGATAACAGTAGTAACCATTGCCATCTATTGTAACTGCAATTCCGCGTTTTGTGCCTTTTATCCTGAGCACTGCAGCATCCGAACCCGGAGTAACTACAGTATTTGTGCCTACAGTTTGATCGAATTGGCGATAAACTATAGCCTTGCTGGCAATATTCGGTAAATCCAGTAACTTAAGAAGTATATCATTTAAATCTGAAGGCACTGGGATTTTTGAAAAATCTGTCTGTAATTTATCCAGATATTCCGGTCTTCTGCTTTCTCTTTTAACTATTGGCACACCACCTGCTAATGAAGCTGCGGGTACCTCGCCTACTACTTTACCATTTTCAAGTATTCTCAGCATGCCATCATCAGTTACGGTGCCAAATTTCACTGCGTCTAAATCCCATTTTTCGAAGATTTTCTTAACATCATCCTCGTGACCTTTTTCAACAATTACCAGCATACGCTCCTGGGACTCTGAGATCATTATTTCATAAGGCTTCATATCTTTGTCTCTTTGAGGAACTAAAGCCACATCGATTTCTATACCATTTCCTGCGCGGGCAGCTGTTTCGCTTGTTGATGAGACTACTCCGGCAGCACCCATATCCTGAACTCCTACAACCCATTCTTTTTGGAGAAGCTCCATGCATGCTTCCATAAGTTGTTTCTCTTTAAAAGGGTCGCCGACTTGCATTGGTGATCCCTGATCTTCATTGCCTTCCGTAAGCTCACCTGATGCAAAACTTGCACCGTGCATACCATCGCGCCCTGTAGCCGCGCCGACTATCATAACGGAATTGCCTACTCCTGCCGCTTTTCCTAAAACTATTTTATCGTGAGGTACTATACCAAGACACATGGCATTTACCAAAGGATTTTCTTCATAAGAGTCATCAAAATAAACTTCTCCGCCTACCGTCGGCACTCCTATGGCATTTCCATAATCACCGATGCCTGCTACAGCTTCTCTGAACAGATATTCTGCCCTGTCATCGTCGAGCTTTCCAAACCTCAATGAATTTAGAAGCGCAATAGGTCTTGCGCCCATTGTAAAAATATCCCTAAGCATGCCGCCTGCACCTGTAGCCGCGCCTTGATACGGATCTACTGCCGAGGGATGGTTATGGCTTTCTGTTTTCATAGCAATCGCGAGATTATCGCCGATATCAACTATTCCCGCATTCTCTCCAGGGCCCTGCAATACCTGCGGTCCTTCTGTAGGAAATCGTTTAAGCACTGCCTTTGAATTTTTATAGCTGCAGTGTTCAGACCACATTACGCTGTACAAACTTAGTTCAAGGTAATTAGGCTCTCTTTTGAGAGTTTTAACTATTTCGTCAAATTCTAAATCAGTTAAACCAAGGTTCTTAGCTTCTTCTCTAGCAGTCATAGCGTTTTGCCTCCTTCAAAATATTGCAAGATAGACTGAAACATTCTAAGGCCGTCAGTGTTGCCTAAGATTTCTTCCGCGCAGCGTTCAGGATGAGGCATAAGGCCTAAAATATTTCCTTCTTGATTTGCTATTGCTGCTATATTTTCCATAGAAGCTACCGGATCTTCTTCGTCACCGTTTTTTCCAAAACCGCAGTAAGTAAGAACTATTTTATTTTGACTTTTGAGCTGTTCTATAGTCTTTGCATCGGCAAAATAGCTGCCGTATTTGCACGAAAGAATCAATCGGATTACCTCATCTTTTTTGTAAAGATTGGTAAATGGAGTGGCATTATTTTCCACCTTAACAAGCACTTCATCGGCATAAAACTTTATATCTTTATTAATGAGCATTGTCCCGGGCAAAAGGCCGGCTTCAAGTAATATTTGAAACCCATTCCCTATTCCAAGTATGAGTTTTCCGGAATTTGCCGCTTCTTTAACCGACTCCATAACCTTTGTATGTGCAGCAAGAGCTCCAGGCCTTAGATAGTCTCCATGGGATGCTCCTCCCGGCAAAACCACAATATCAAAATCCGCAGGTTTAAAGGTTTCTTTGTGAAAGACATAGTCTGCGGATTGACCTAAAATATTTTTAAATACATGACAACAGTCACCATCGCCGCTGCTTCCGGCAAATTGTATAACCGCACACCTCATCTTTAAGCCTCCAATATTTCAAATTCATAATCTTCAACAACCGAATTTACTAAAACCTTTGAGCATAGCTCTTGCACTGTCTTGCGCGCCTCCGCCACATCACAGGCGTCTATTTTTACCTCAAAATACTTGCCTGTTTGAATATCCTTAACGCTTGTAAAGCCCAGATTTGAAATAACCGGCTTTACTGCGCTGCCCTGAGGATCTAAAACTCCCGCCTTTGGAAAAGTAAAAATCTTTGCTACTAACATATGCAGCTCTCCTTTTAAATAAAATTTTTAACAGATAATACTCTGGCCAAAAGTATTATCTGTCTATATAGAGAATAAATTTACTGGCATTTTTTAATTTTAGTAAATACATATTATCACAGTAGCGAACATTAATCAATAGTTTTTACGAACATTTTATTTCATTTTTATAATAATGTGCGGTTTTTGTTGGAAAAAAATGCTCAAAACTTCTTTATGAAATTTCCTATTCTCTTCACTGCTTCTTCAAGATTTTCCATGGAAGTGGCATAAGCCATTCTCACGAAGCCTTCACCGTTTTCCCCAAAGGAATTGCCAGGCACCGCAGCCACTTTTGCTTCATGAAGAAGCCTTTTGGCAAATTCCTCAGAAGAAAGTCCGGTTTTCTTTATAGATGGAAAAACATAAAATGCTCCCTTTGGTTCGAAACTTTCCAAACCCATTTCTCTTAAGCT
Source organism: Tepidanaerobacter sp. EBM-49 (assembly GCF_001896645.1). Taxonomy (NCBI): domain Bacteria; kingdom Bacillati; phylum Bacillota; class Clostridia; order Thermosediminibacterales; family Tepidanaerobacteraceae; genus Tepidanaerobacter; species Tepidanaerobacter sp. EBM-49. The sequence continues at coordinate 7,077 of NZ_MPPE01000013.1, read as the reverse complement.
TTCAAATAAAAATTTCCTTCTCTTGTCATACTCGCTGCGCATTCTTTTGATATCTTCATCACCTTTTCTCAGCGCCTCTATAGCCGCATATTGACCCATAGTAGCAGCGCAGGTCACGTTGTATTGATGAACTTTCAGCATTTCTTTTGCAAGGTCTTCAGGGGCAGCAATATATCCAAGCCTCCAACCGGTCATTGCGTAAGATTTGGAAAATCCGTTTATGGTAATCGTCCGCTCCCTCATGTCAGAAATTCCGGCAAAAGCCATGTAATCCGCACCATAGGTCAGCTCTGAATATATTTCATCGGCTATAACAAGAAGATCATGTTTTTTTATCACTGGTGCAAGTTTTTCGTATGCTTCTTTTGTCATTACCGCACCGGTAGGATTGTTCGGATAAGGCAGTATTAAGACCTTTGACTTCTTGCTTATATATTTTTCCAGTACATCCGGCCTCAGCACAAAGTCATCCTCCTGATATGTAGGCACTGATACCGGTTTTCCTCCGGCAAGAATGGCACAAGGCTTGTAAGCTACAAAGGAAGGTTGGGGTATTAACACTTCATCTTCCAGCTCAATTAAAGTCCTTATTGCCACATCTATGGCCTGACTTGCTCCGATAGTAACAATTATTTCTGATTCCGGCTTATAATCAACTTTATGGCGGCGGCTTAAATATTTTGCTATCTCTTCTCGAAGCTCTAAAAGTCCGGCATTAGGCGTATAGAACGTATGTCCCTGATTTAGTGCTTCGACTGCAGCCTGATTTATGTGTTCGGGTGTCGTAAAATCCGGTTCGCCGATGCACAGCGATATAGCTCCTTCAACTTCATTTACCATGTTGAAAAAATAGCGTATGGTAGAAATTTCGATATCTTTTGCCCTTTGGGCAACATATTTTTGATAATCCATGAGATTACCTCCTACAAAATTTATTGACTTTTTATATGATTATATCTTTAAAGCAATCACTCGGCAAGACATTATAAAAATGCTATTATTAATTATGAAATGTGATTTTGGAGGGCAGATATGGAACTACAAGCTGAAATTATTCAATTTATTCAATCATTTAGTAATCCGTTTCTTGATATTTTCTTTATTATAATTACAAACTTTGGCAGCGCAATTTTTTATCTTATAATGATACCTATATTTTATTGGAGCATAGATAAAAAAATCGGAATAACTTTAGTTATATCACTAATGTTTTCAATGTATCTGAATGTTACACTAAAAAATATTACAGCCATCCCGCGGCCTATCGGCAACCCAGGGATTCGGAGTTTGTTTGTATCATCAGCCGGAGGGTTTTCATTTCCCAGCGGCCATGCCCAAGGAACCGCTACTTTTTGGGGAGTTGTTATGCAGTATTACAGGAGCAGACAAATATATTTTATAGGCATTATAATGATTTTTTTGGTAAGTTTATCAAGATTGTATTTAGGCTTGCACTGGCCTTGGGATGTGGCAGCGGGAATAATATTGGGTCTTTTAATGTCATGGATATTTACAGTAGTGCCAAAAAAATTAAAGCCTCTTCCAATGCTTTATAGCATAATACTTATGATAGCGATACCTTTTGGGCTTGCGTTTCTTTTTCCATATAAGGATAATTTTATATATATGGGTCTTTCAGCGGGAAGCTTTGCGGGCTACAAGTTTGAAGATTATTTGATAGGTTTTAAGCCACAGTCGAAAAATAAACTTAAAACATTGGAAAAATATGCGATAGGCTTGGGAGGATTTCTATTAATATACACCGTTTTAAAACTTATAATGCCGCAACATAGTTTCTTCTCCCTTTTAAAATACTTTGTTGTAGGAATATGGCTTACATTTGGAGCACCGGCTATATTTTGCCGGCTAAGCTTATAAAACCGCAAAATTTCTGATGCAAAATACTATCCCAAGCACCGGCGAAGAATCCTTGCCATGGCAGGAGAGCCAAGGTAGATTAGGTCTTCTAGATTCTTTGCTTCGTTCAGAATGACAGAAGGGATTATCGCTACTCATATAAGGCTTAAAAAATTTAAGTCATGCTTCCTCGCCCTCGCCTTTTATAACTCCTAAGGGTTTAAGTCTTGCGACAGGCTTTGTAAGACCTGCTTCCACCAGTGTATAAACAACTTCATCAATATCTTTATATGCAAGGGGAGCTTCATCGAGCAAGGACTTGATGTTGCTCGTGCTAACTATCACATTGCCTACCTGCTCTCGGAAATCTCTTTTGCTAAATTCCGACCTGGCTTTCTTTCTTGACATCGATCTTCCTGCTCCGTGGTTTACTGAACAGAAGGTTTCCTCTATTTTATCTGTGCCCACCACAACATACGAAGCCGTGCCCATGCTTCCCGGAATAATGGCGGGGTGTCCTGTTTCGCTGTAACATTGCGGATTTGCCGGATGACCTTTGGGCAGAGCTCTTGTTGCTCCTTTTCTGTGAACTAAAAGTTTGATGCCTTTATGTTTTTCTATTTTTGCTATGTTGTGTGCCACATCGTAAAGCAAATCCAACCCCAACTCAGATTCTGGTTTTTTTAATACATCGACAAAGACTTCTCTTGCTATATGCATTATTAACTGACGGTTACAAAAAGCGTAGTTTGCTGCACAGGCCATAGCTTTTAGGTAGTTTTGACCGTCTTTTGAAAGAATCGGCGCACATGCCAGACCTTTTTGCGGAGGTCTTACTCCATTTTTGTCTGAATTTTTCCACATTATATTTGTGTAATCAGTGCAAATTTGATGACCAAAACCGCGGCTGCCTGTATGAATCATTACATATAAATGTTGTTTCTTAAGCCCGAATTCTGATGCAAGCTTCTCGTCAAAAATCTTTTCTATCCTTCCAATCTCTAAAAAGTGATTACCGCCTCCAATTGTAGCCAATTGGTCGGTTCGGTTTAAGGCCTCCTGCGGTATAGCAGAAATATCTCCGCCTTCAATACATCCATTATCTTCAGTAGCCTCTAAATCTGTTTTTCTGCCAAATCCTTTTTCGACATAGTATTTTGCGCCTTTTAATGCTATGCTCTCCATATCCGGTTTTTTAAATTCCTTTATTTCGCTGGATTTCCCGACTCCGGCTGGTACTTTCTTTGCGATTTCTTTTAAAATTTTACCAATAATTTCTTTGTCAATTTCATCAGTTGAAATTTTTGTTGTCATCAATCTAACACCGCAATTTATATCCATGCCCACCGCTCCGGCAGAAACTACACCTCCATCGTACCGCACAGCCATGACCCCTCCTATTGGCAGTCCATAGCCTGTGTGGATGTCAGGCATGCCAATTACAGGGCTTACTATACCGGGAAGAAGTGAAGCATTGTAAAGTTGAAAAATGGATTCATCCTCGGTAAATTCATTAAAAAGTCTTTGGCTCAGATAAACTCGGATTTCTATATTGTTTCCTTTTGGTACCATTGTATAGCAATTTTTTGACACTTCTTTTAATTGTTCTTTCACTTGCATGACCTCCAACTTTGCATTGTCGCCATTGTACCTACAGCTTATCTTATCCGATAATCATTTTCAACTGTTTCAAGGCTTTAAGTTCTATTTTAATTTCGCTTGTATATCTGATATAATTAATGCAAAATATTAATCGGTATCGGGAGGGAAAGAGCATGGCAACAATCACATTTATAGCACCTGTGGTTTTTGGGGTAGAATCTGTTACAGCAAGAGAGCTGAGGAAACTAGGGTATGAAGATATATCTGTAAAAGACGGCAAAGTTGAGTTCGTAGGAAACGAGGAGGCAATTTGCCGATCAAATATCTGGCTGCGTTCTGCTGAACGGGTTTTGATAAAATTGGGAGAATTTCACGCTGACACCTACGATGAACTTTTCGAAAGAACAAAGGCTCTTCCCTGGGAAGAATGGATACCTGAAAACGGCCAATTCCCTGTAAAGGGATATTCCCTAAAATCTCAACTTCACAGTGTGCCTGACTGTCAGTCAATTATAAAGAAGGCAATTGTTGAGAGACTGAAAACTTTTTATAAGAAGAATTGGTTTGAAGAAGACGGACCTTTATACAGAGTCCAATTCTCCCTAATGAAAGACGAAGCTACTTTAATGATAGATACCAGTGGTGTCGGACTGCACAAAAGAGGCTACAGAGAAAAATCCAATATTGCCCCATTGAAAGAAACTCTTGCAGCAGCCCTGGTACTTTTAACTAAATGGAAAAGCGATAAACCTTTTCTAGATCCGTTTTGCGGCTCCGGAACTATCCCAATTGAAGCTGCTCTTATAGGAACCAACACTGCGCCAGGCCTTAGAAGGAGATTTGTATCCGAAAAATGGCCGCAGATTCCAAAAAAAATGTGGAATAGTGCAAGAACAGAAGCTCGCTCTTTGATAAAGAATGAAAAACTCGAAATTCGCGGCTCTGATATTGGCAAAGATGCCGTAGCTCTTTCTGAGGAAAATTCTCGTAGAGCACAGGTAAGCGAACATATCATATTTGAGCAAGCAGATGTAAAAGATATAGAACCATTTGGCGATTACGGCTGCATCGTATGCAACCCGCCTTACGGTGAACGTATGGGAGAGGAACATGAAGTCGAGGAGATTTACAGAAAAATGGGCAAGGCTTTTAAGCGATTTGATACATGGTCAAAATATATATTGACCCCTCATAAAAACTTTGAATACTTTTTTGGTGAAAAGGCAGATAAAAATAGGAAATTATACAACGGCATGATAAAATGTTATTATTATCAATATTTCAGCCGTTAATATTAGAAATTAATCTAATTTATAGTTTTCAGTAAACGGAGGTGACAACTTGGAGAAAAAGTCCCGAGACCTTATAATTAATCGTAAGGCCAGACATGATTATCATATTTTGGAAACTTTCGAGGCGGGAATTGCCCTTTCCGGAACTGAGGTAAAATCGCTGCGAGAAGGAAAGGGAAACTTAAAAGATAGCTTTGCGCGAATTGAAAATGGAGAAATTTTTTTATACAATATGCATATAAGCCCATATGAAAAAGGAAATATTTATAACAAGGACCCATTGCGACCTAGAAAACTGCTTATGCATAAAAAAGAAATAAATCGTCTTTTATCAAAAGTAAAGGAAAAGGGGCTTACTCTTGTGCCGCTCAGATTATATCTTAACGAACGAGGACTTGTTAAAGTCGAGCTTGCTTTAGCCAAAGGCAAGGCTTTATATGATAAGCGGGAAGATGCGCGGCAAAAGGACGCATCTCGAGAGATAGAAAAGGCTTTTAAAGAATTTAATAAAGTATAATATCAGCTTATTGAGGAAGTGAAAAAATGCCAACATTTGATTTTGAATGTCAAAAATGCGGTCACCGCTTTAGTGAGTTTGTAAGCATAAAAGATAAAGAAAAAGTACGCTGTCCGATTTGCGAAGGTGAAGTAAAACAGCTTTTTACCGGATTTCTATTTACGAGAAAAAACGGCTCCGGCGGCTCATCTTGCAGCTCATGCAGCGGCAATTGCAGTTCCTGCAGCCATTGATAGCTTATTAATCTTCTTGTTTCTTTATATCCGGTTTACCTCTTACCGCCGATGTAAGGGCACACAATATATCCAGTGCCATACCGGCTAAGTAAGCTATACGTATGGCAGCCATAAATGCATCCGGCTCAGGCAGTCCCTTAGTTATAGAAAAATATTGGTTGTAATTAGAAAATACCGCACCGCCTATAGCGATTCCCATTACCATTCCTACATTTCGCATTGTGGCCAGGAAAGAAGATGCGATGCCCAGTCTGTCACGCGGCACACTGCCCATCACTGAGCTGTTATTAGGCGACTGGAAAAGGCCATTTCCTATCCCGAATACTGCTAGAACTACCACAATATGCAAAATTGGGCTATCCAGCGTTAGTGTAGACATTAAAAATATACCTAAAGCACTTATTGCAGCGCCTAGGGTGCTAAGCCCGCGGGCGCCTATTTTATCCGATAATATGCCGCTGATAGGAGATACTATCAGCATTACCACAGGAAAAGCTGTCATAACCGCACCTGCAGTACTTGCTGACAGTCCTTTTTGGGTAAGATAGAAAGGTGTTAAAAACGTCATTATGTATTGAGCGCTAAAATTAAGCAGTGTACTTATTGTTCCGGCTGTAAAAAGTCTGTTCTTAAGCAGCGACAAATCTAACAAAGGTTCAGGATGCCGGCTCTCTATGCTAATAAACGCCAATATTGAAAGCACTCCCAGGGCAAGCAGTGCTATTCCTATAGCCGATGTCCATCCCCATTGGCTTCCCCGGTTTATGTATAAAAGCAAGGAAAATAAAAATAGAAACGCCAGTAAAGCGCCTATTGTATCAAAGCGCTCATCTCTGCGATCATAAGTCTTTGGTAAAACAATTTGTGCCCATATCAGTGCTATAAAGCCTATCGGCACATTAATGAAAAAGATATATTCCCACCCAAGTGTTGATACAAGAAATCCGCCTAAACTCGGACCTATTGCAAGTCCCACCGCTACCGACATAGCATTCATTCCCAGGGCTTTACCCCGCTCTGTTGCGGGAAATACAGCAGTTAAAATAGCAGGTGCCATGGAAAGCAGCATTCCCCCACCTATGGCTTGAAAAACTCTGCCGGCTATAAGGGCAGATATGCTGTGCGATAATCCACACAGGGCCGATGCAACTGTGAATATTAAAAGTCCTGTTTGGTATATAGGCCTATAACCTTTTATATCGCCTAGCCTGCCGAACATAAGCAGCGTGCTGCTTACTACTAAAAGGTACGCCATAGATACCCAGCTTACAATTTCCAGCGGAGCATTAAAAACCTTCGTCAAGGTAGGCATTGCTATATTCATGATACTGCCGTCTATGGGAGCCATTATGCTTCCAAGCATTACGGCTATAAGAATAGACCATTTGCTTTTGTTTTCCCTGTTCATCATGAAAATATTATATCACTTCAAATATTAAAAAATCAATTTATGGAAGAATTTTATTTTTAGTCATTGATAGTGTAAAATATTTCTAGGTTTTTTGCAGGAAAAATTCATTCGGACGTAGAAAAAAGACCTCACCATCCTTTCCACAGGATGAGTATAAACTCA